>JAYEOP010000475.1 GCA_034723125.1 Bacteroidota bacterium
CATTAATGATTTTTTTCATAATAAGTTTAATTTTTAATGTTTGCTAACGAGTGAATATAATGACCACTCATTATATTTCCATTATATATTTTGTTAAAAAATTCCATAATTCAATATTATCCAATGGTTTATAAATATTGCCTGCCTGTGCGTAGCACGCAGACAAGTCAAAACCCTTGTTGGTAATATAAGTATAAATTTCTGTAGTTTTAATATTTTCATATCCTTAGAATGTATATTAAATCTATTCGCAAATATAATAAAAGTTTTTAATATGCAACAAAATAATACAGTTTTTTTCCTTTTACCCAACTATAAATAAGCAAATTAGACTTAACGACAGTCTGTCTAATAACCCTAACCACCGATTAAATTTTTGTCAAAAAAAGGACATTTTTGCTTTGCTCAAAAATAATTTATTTTTTTAGGTTTATTTTTGCTAGAATTTCTTTTGATATTTAAAAATCCTAACTTATTAATTTTCTCTAAAGTGATGATTTACTTTTGCGAAAAATTGGTGATTTGCAATTGCGAAAAATTGGTGATTTTACTTTTGCCATTTACAGCCAAGTACAGCCTGTGCCGAATACTTTCAGTAAGACCCACTTGGTTTATCCTGAACGAAGTTGAAGGGCTTGGTGGTCCCGACCAAAAGGTGCGGGATAAATTGTGAGAGCTACACTTTGTTAGCCGTAGTTTTAACGAAGGAATACTGGCGGAGATTACTCCGTCAGTCGCCTACTCGATTGTGAGCAGTTAGTCTTTATTTTTTTGAGATTTTCCGAATCCAAAACCACCTATGAAAGATAGAATAGCAGTAATAATTGTTATAAGTAGGTTTATGTTTTTTTGAAGAAATATTACGAGAAAAGACACGAAAACAAGACCAATTATGATTAAAATTAGATTGTAATTTCTTTCGCTTTTTCTTTCTGTTCTATCTCTTTTATCTACAACACTTGAATTTTCAATTAAGGTTGTGATATGTTCGGGTGTGATTTTTTCAGCGATAGGATTAGTTCGCTTTGAAACTGAGGAAATCATAGATTTTTTAATTATGCTCACAACCTTGCCTCTTTCCTCAATTGGAATAGTCTCTAATATTTCATCTGGTATAATTCCATCTGACTCAATTTTATTAGTTTTCAACTCATCATCTTTAACCAATTCATTCTTATTTGAAGTATCTTGTTCTTTTTGCTTATTTGTATTTTTCTTGCTTTTTGACATAGCCATCTGATATTATAAAAATTTAAAAATTCCCCTTAAAGAATGCTCCAGTTCTTTGTTAACTTTATTTTCTATGTAAAAATTAATTAGATTTGAAAGTAAATCTATCATCACTTCTTTCTCTTTTTTATTTAGTTTATTTAAGGTTTTGACTAAGATTTTTAATTTGTGGTTAAACTCATAATCTAATTCACTTGAAGTTATGTTTTGAAAATAATCATTATAATACTCTTGGATTAAAAAATCATTCCAAAACATAGACTTTTCTTTTTTTAAAGTCGTTATTTGATCATTTTTTTCTAATAAATTCATTATATAAAGTTTAAGTTAAGAATTAATACAATACAAATATAAACTAATTTAGGTGAAAATTATTATATATTTTGTTAAAACAATATCATTTAAAAAATATTTAATCATATTCTAAATTGATAAAGTGTTTCAGATAACACTAATTTTTTCAATTTTCACTATTGCACACAACATTCGTATAACCAGAAGTTCCGTTTATTTTCATTATATGTTGATATACTTAAAAACCTATAATCCCATATCATCCAATGAGTTAGTAATATCACCAAATCCCTTGTTGGTAATATAAGTATAAAATTCTGTAGTTTTAATATTTTCATGTTCTAATAAATTTTGAATGTATCTTAAATCTATTCGCAAATATAATAATTATTTATTTGATAAAAAATTGTTTTGTTTTTTATTGCAATTGAAG
>JAYEOP010000476.1:0-2529 GCA_034723125.1 Bacteroidota bacterium
CTCAACTCACTGATGCTAAGGCATCGCCTCGTCTCAAAAAATAAAAATCTCACCTGCCTGACGGCAAAGGCAGGTCAAAAATCTTAGAAATCATAAAATTTGATAGTTTTCTTAGAGGCACTATTTAGTCTTTCTAAAGAACTTATTATCTGCCTATCCGTAGCATTTATGCTAACTTGCCATAGAATATTGAAAAAAAATCGGTTTGAATTAAATAATTCTATGGTAACTTATAGGAACCTCCTTTATTGTAATCTTTCAAATTGTAAAGATTTAATACCAAGTTGCGTTCAAAGCTACCAATATAATTCGTTTCTTTTTTGCTTGTATTTCTTTATAAAATCTTTCCATATCTTGTGCCTCCGCTAAAGCTTCAGCGACACGCGGATGGCTATGCAAAGATTTTATGCATCATTCAAACAAAAAATAATTCAAATTCTAAATGATACATTTGAACGCAATTTGGTATAATAACAAAACACACAAACAAAATTTCAAAAAAAATAAGCATTGAAAAATTCAAAAAATTTTAAATAATTATCAGTATTTCACATTAAAATCTTGAAAATTTTCTACTTGACTTTCAGAAATATTGATGCTTTTTATATAGGAGTGTGAAGGTCCGTTATTGCACCACATTTTGAATGCATCTAAGTTTTCAACTTTGCCTTCTGCTTCAATATACACAGAACCATTTGGGAGGTTTTTTACAAAGCCTGTAATATTAAAATGTTTTGCAGAATTCAATGTTGCCCATCTGAAACCTACTCCTTGAACTTTTCCTCTTATAGTAATATTATAATGTTTTTGCAAAAATAAATTAATTTGCTTGTTACAAAAAACCAATAGCTTATCGCTATTAGGATCGTTTTAATAAGAAAAGGATTTATAAATGGTAGTTAATTAAAACTACCATTTATAAGATAAATTTTGTTATTTATCTCCATTTTCTTGTTCAGAATCATCATCAGCATCTACTGATATATTTGTCCAAAAGTTTTTAAACGAACGTTTCATGCCTTGAACATCATAACTTACTCCAATAACCATCGCCATTGCAAAGATAAGTAATAATAGTCCTAAAATAGGACGTATATTCCTTGCCATTAATACAATGCCTAGAATGACAAGTATCAATACAATGATAACAATTGTGAGAATAAAAGGGTCTGATAAAAAATCAAAAATACCTAGTGTAAAAATATTCATATATTGTCCTCCAAAATATTAATTTGTCAAATGTTTGTTTTTAGCTTCAATTTTCAAACATTTTTAAAAACCATAAAGGTAAAATAAATTTTACAAAAAAACAAATTATTTTTAAATGAATTTGTAATTTTATATTAAAAAATGTGACTTATGTATTGTTATTAATGTTCTTAACTATATGACTGTAAATAGAAAATGTAATAAAAAACAGTACCCTAAAATACTAATTATTTTTAATATCTTTTTTATTTTACCTCTAAAACATAAAAAAAATTATTTTGTGAACAAGTTTAACAAAAAAAACTCATAAAAGAACCTGAATTTTTGTAAACTTGAAAGGATAAAAAGTAAAGCAAATATTGTAATGTCAAACATATTTGTTATGAAATAATACAATGATTGTACGATTTTATAAATTATTAGTAATAAAATGAAAATAAAAAGTAAATTTAAGATTATTATTTTGTTAATAGGTATTGCATTTGTTTTTAATCAAACAGAAATATTTGCTCAACAAAATGAAAAAGTTCTTGTAATTAAGCATAAAACAAAAGATAAAGCAAAATATTTAAAACAAGGAAAACGCATTATTTATTGGAAATATGATGATAATAAAAAACATAAGGGCAAATTAGATAGCCTTGGTAATAATTCGATTTTTGTAAATGATGATGAAATAACGTTTAGAGAAATTTCAAAAGTTAGTGGAAACACTATTGGTATGAAAGTAGTTAATGTTTCAGGTGGTTTACTTACGGCTTCCGGTACATTGATTTCAGGATTAGGTGCTTATATATTATTTTCACCGTCAAAACAAGAAACAACAGATGCATGCCAAGCTGCTATGGTTGATCTTATTAAAATCATGATTGGTGGAGTTATCCTTATTACCGGAGCAGTTGCTGTAGTGGTTGGAGTTATTCCTTTATTAGTACATAACAAGCGATATAGCCTTGAAAAAGACTGGGAATTAGAAGTTTCGGATGTAGTTCCCAAATCAAAGGAAAAAAAGTTAAAAGATTAATATTTGAGTCCACTCTAAAAAGTAATGAGTGCAGGTTTAGAAAATCAGGAATTGTCCCATTCCCTAAAGGGAGTCTTGATTTTCAGCTACTTCTCCCTTTAGGGATTGGGGCAGAAAAAATCTGAAAATCATTTTAAGACTTTTTAGAGTGGACTCATATTTAAAGAATTTTTATTGAATTATTTATATTTCTATATCAACACCGATTTTTGCTTCAAGAGCTTTGTCGTAAATCAACTTGGCTGTTGCTGTATCTTGAATTGCCAAACCATTTGATTTGAAAATTGTGATTTCAC
>JAYEOP010000476.1:2629-8687 GCA_034723125.1 Bacteroidota bacterium
TTTTATTGAATTATTTATATTTCTATATCAACACCGATTTTTGCTTCAAGAGCTTTGTCGTAAATCAACTTGGCTGTTGCTGTATCTTGAATTGCCAAACCATTTGATTTGAAAATTGTGATTTCACTATCGTTAATCCTTGCATCTTTACTAGCTGTAATAATTTCTCCTAATTCAGCGTAAAAGTGACTTTCTTCTATTTCATTATCCTGAAATGGAATCATTATGTCTCCTGCTTCATTAAAACATGCTTCTTTTGAATCACCAACAAATTTTGATCTTTTAATTATTTCAGTATCAAGTTCTCTTGCATTTGGTGTATGGCTACCAATTCCATTTATATGGGTTCCTTCTTTTACTTTTGAACCATCAAAAATTGGTGTAGGTGATGAAGTGGCAGTACATAAAATATCACAATCAAGTAATTCTTCAGCAGTATTTACTTGAATTATTTCAATATTAAGTTTTTTACTCATTTCTTTAATGAATTCAGCAACTGCTTTGTCAGAAACATCATAAACAAATGCTTTGGATAAATTACGAACTTCAGCAATTGCCCAAAGTTGCATTTTTGCTTGAACACCGGCACCAAAAACACCACAACTTTGTCCGTCATCTTTACGAGCAAGATATTTTGTAGCTACTCCGCTAACTGCACCTGTTCTAACCGCAGTTAAGTAGCCGCCATCCATAACACACACAACATCACCTGTTACTGGGTCTTGAAGTAACACTTTTCCTATCGTGGTTGGCATGTTATGATTTTTTGGGTTATCTTTATAAACAGTAACAACCTTACATGCTAAAGCACCCATTTCTTTAAGATATGCAGGCATATACAATGCTAATCCACCCGGAGGTTTAATATTTGTTCGTAATGGCAAATCAGCTGTACCGTTAGCCAATTCAATAAATGCTTTTTCAACAATGTCAATACAATCGTTCATTTTCAATACCGACATTACATCTTTTCTGTTTAAAATTAGTGTCATTTTATTATCTCCATACTTTAATTTAACAAATTCAAATTATATAAAACTTTTATTAATAGGTCAAATGTAACAAATTGTTCTGATTTTTACTGGAAAATTTAAAAAATATTATGTTTGTAGCGAAAAAAAAATTAGCTTCAATTAAAAATGAGAAATAGAAGTAAAAATATTATTTCAAAAATTATTCACATAAAAGGTCTTGTTCAGGGTGTTGGATTCAGACCGTTTATTTTTGTTCTTGCTAAAAAATTTAAATTAAAAGGCTGGGTAAAGAATCAAAATGACGGTGTAATTATTATTGCTGAAGGTTACCTAAAGAGTATTGACAGCTTTATTCAATCAATAAAAAAGGAAGCTCCATTTGCCTCTAATATTTTTTCTATCGAAACAGAAAATATTGAAATTTCTTATTTTGATGAATTTAAAATTGTCAAAAGTAAAAATCAATCTAATGAAGTTACGGAAATAAGTCCTGATATTTCTATTTGTGATAATTGTCTTAAAGACATGAAAGAACAGAAGCATAGGATAAATTATCCTTTTACAAACTGTACAAACTGTGGACCTCGCTTTTCAATTATTGAAGACCTCCCTTACGATAGAGAAAAAACTACAATGTCGGTATTTGAAATGTGCGAAATTTGTAAGAATGAATATACTGATATTTATGACAGGAGATTTCATGCACAACCTGTAGCATGTAATGATTGCGGACCTTCTTACGAATTGATACTGGATGAAAAAAGCTATTTTGATTTTGAAGACATACTTGAAAAAACATCAAACATCCTTAAATCAGGAAAAATACTTGCCTTAAAAGGCTTGGGTGGATTTCATATTGCTTGTGATGCTACAAATGAAAATGCTGTTAAAAAATTGCGTAAGCTTAAAATTCGTGAAAGCAAACCTTTTGCTGTAATGTTTTCTAGTATTTCTTCTTTAAAAGAATTCGCTTTTATTAATAATGAAGAAGAAAAAGTTCTTCACTCATGGCAACGACCTATTGTATTGCTTAAAACAAAGAAGGAACTTGCTTTTTCAATTTCTAATGGAATAAGTACAATTGGGGCAATGCTACCCTACATGCCCTTTCATTATTTATTATTTGAAAAACTTAAGCTTAGTGCGATTGTTCTCACAAGTGGAAATCTTTCTGATGAACCTATAATTATTGACAATCAAACTGCAAAAGAAAAATTAACAAAAATATCAGATGCATTATTGATTTATAATCGTGATATTTATAACAGAACGGATGATTCTGTTGGCTTTGTTGTAAATAAAGAAAACCGACTAATTAGAAGGTCAAGAGGATATGCTCCATCACCGGTTTATTTAAATTTTGATACTGAAGGAATTTTTGCCACAGGGGCTGAACTTGTTAATTGTTTTGCACTTGGAAAGGGGAATCAAGCAATTATGAGTCAACATATTGGTGACCTTAAAAACCTTGAAACATTAGATTTTTATGAACAAACGATTAAGCAATTTAAAAAGTTATTTCGTTTTAAACCAAAGCTAATTGTCAGTGATATGCATCCTGATTACCTTTCGTCACAGTACGCTGACAAATTGGATGTAAAGCAATTAAAAGTGCAACATCATCATGCTCATATTGCTTCTTGCATGGCAGAACATGGAATTGACGAAAAAGTTATTGGCGTTAGCTTTGATGGTACGGGCTATGGTGATGACGGAAATATTTGGGGTGCTGAATTTTTTGTAAATGACTTAAATGAATATGATAGAAAATTACACTTTGAGTATATCCCAATGCCAGGTGGTGATAAGGTTACTAAAGAGCCTTGGCGGATGGCAATTTCTTATTTGTACTCATACTTAGGGAAGTCGTTTTTTGATAAAGAACTAGAATTTTTAAAAAATATTGATAAAAACAAAGTAGAGTTTTTATTAAAAGCAATTGATAAAAAATTGAATTGTCCTTTATCGTCAAGTGCTGGAAGGCTTTTTGATGCAGTTTCCGCATTGTTAAATATTTGTACTTATTCAAATTTTCATGCAGAAGCACCAATGAGACTTGAGTCAATTATTGACGATAAAGTTACTACTGATTATAGTTTTGACATTAATAAAGAAATTTCTTTTAAGTCAACATTCTTGGAAATACTGAATGATTTAGAGGATAAAATTCCCATATCAATAATTGCTACAAAATTTCACAATACAATAATAAAAGTTATTTTTGCGGGAGCAAAAGAAATTAGAATAAGAGAAAATATAAATAAAATTGTGCTTTCAGGCGGAACATTCCAAAACAGATTCATTTTAGAAAAAGTTGAAAATCTTTTAAAAGCAAATGGCTTTGATGTTTTTAGTAACAACAAAATACCTTCAAATGATGGAGGAATTGCTTTGGGACAGTTAGTGATAGCAGCAAAAAGGAGAGAATTAAAATGTGTTTAAGTATTCCTGCAAAAGTATTAGAAATAAATGGTGAAGTAGCCAAGGTTACACTTGGAGGTACAGAGTATAATGCTAGCCTTCAATTAGTTGAGGATGTAAAAATTGGTGATTATGTTTTAATTCATACGGGTTTTGCAATTCAAAAGCTAAGTGAAAAGGAAGCTCAGGAAACATTAAAATTGTTTAATGAATTTGAAGAATTAAACAAGCAATTGGATGAAGAAGAGGAGAAAACAGGAAAACGAATTGCCTGATAGTTGGGATTTTTTAAAAAAAAAATATACTTTCACTTAAATTCACAATTAATAGCTTACCTATTAAAACAAAATGATGAAGTTTATTGATGAGTTTAGAAATAAAGAAAAAGCAAAAAAAATAGTAAGAGCTATTGAAAATATTTCTACAAAGGAAATAAAATTAATGGAAGTTTGCGGAGGACATACAATGTCAATCCAAAAATTCGGTATCCCATCTTTGCTTCCTCCACAAATTGAATTACTTTCAGGTCCAGGTTGTCCGGTTTGTGTTACCGACCGAAAATACATAGATCAAGCAATTGCTTATGCAAGGCTTGATAATGTTATCATTACAACCTTTGGGGATCTTATTCGTGTTCCGGGTTCTTCATCTTCATTGGATAATGAAAAAGCAAAGGGCAGGAGCATAAAAATTGTTTATTCCATTTTGGATGCTTTAAAAATTGCCAAAGAAAATCCAACAAAAAAAGTTATTTTTCTGGCTATAGGTTTTGAAACCACTGTACCGGGAACTGCTGCAGGAGTGATAACAGCTGCAAAGGAAAATGTTGATAATTTTTATGTTTTTAGTTCACACAAAGTGATGCCTCCGGCAATGAATGCATTAATTGATGAAGGTGTGAAAATTAATGGATACATTGGTCCCGGGCATGTTAGCACAATTACGGGAACAGGGATTTATTCAGGATTGGCAGAAAATTTTAATGTAGGTTGTGTAATTTCAGGTTTTGAACCACTTGATCTTTTACAATCCATTTATATGCTTGTAAAACAATTTGAAGAAAAAAATCCAAAAGTAGAAATACAATACAAGCGAGCTGTAAAAGTGGAGGGTAATATCAAAGCCAAAGAAATGATGTATGATGTTTTTGAATATAGAGATGACTGGTGGAGAGGACTAGGCACATTAGCAAATAGTGGACTTGGAATTAGTAAAAAATATGCAAAATTTGATGCTGAAAGAAAATTTGATGTTGAGGTTGAAAAAACAAAGGAAGATAAGGGTTGTATTTGTGGTGAAATCTTAAAAGGATTAAAAAGTCCAAAAGATTGTTCACTTTTTGCAAATGTTTGTGATCCATCAAATCCTGTTGGTGCATGCATGGTTTCAAACGAAGGAGCTTGCCATGCTTTTTATAAATATAATAGGGAGTGAAAATAAGACAGTAGGCAGAAAGTAGTCGGCAATCTTCGGTAGGTAGTATAAAATAGTTAGAAATGAACAAACGATTAGTTAAAGAATTACGACAAATGAAAACAGAATGACTACTGAATTAAAGTGTAGTGAATGAAAATGGACAAAAAATAAATACACATGAATGAAAATATTTTATTAGGACATGGGAGTGGGGGTAAGCTTACTCATAACCTTATATCAAATTTATTTGTCAAGCATTTTTCTAATCCAATACTTGAAAAGCAAACCGACTCGGCAATTTTGGAAATAAATGCAAACAATATATCTTTTACAACTGATTCATTTGTTGTTGATCCACTTTTTTTTAATGGTGGAGATATTGGTAAATTGGCTGTAGCAGGAACTGTTAATGACTTGGCAGTTTCAGGAGCAGAACCATTATTCCTGAGTGCTTCATTTATTATTGAAGAGGGATTTTCTTTTTCCGAACTTGAAAAAATTGTTAAATCAATGGCTGAGGAAGCCAAGAAAGCAAATATAAAAATTGTAACGGGAGATACTAAAGTAGTTGACAGGGGTAAATGTGATAAAGTTTTTATAAATACTTCAGGAATTGGAATCCTTAGCGAAAAAAACAAAGAAATAAGTTCGGGAGAAAAAATTGAAATTGGCGATAAAATAATTATCAACGGAACGATTGGCGATCATGGAATGGCTATAATGGCTACAAGGAATGATATGAATTTTTCATCTAACATAAAATCTGATTGTGCTTCTTTGAATCAACTTATCAAAAAAGTAATTGATAGTGGGGCTGATATTAAATTTATGCGTGATGCAACAAGAGGTGGATTATCAACAGTCCTCTGCGAAATTGTAGAAAATAAAAGTTATGGTATTGAAATAAATGAAGATGATTTAGCGGTAAATGAAAACGTAAGAGGAATTTGTGAACTACTTGGCTTTGACCCTGTTTATGTGGCAAACGAAGGTAAGGTTGTAATGGTTGTTAGTAATAAAGATTCAGAAAAAGTTCTTGCGATACTTAAAAAAGATGAGCTGGGAAAAGCAAGTTCAATAATAGGAGAGGTTGTTGATGAACATCATGGCAAAGGATGGATAAATACTGAAATTGGCGGAAAAAGAATTATAGATATGCTTGCTGGTGAACAGTTACCAAGGATTTGCTAACAAACTGTTACTACTCAGGAACTATGCAGAATATAAAAGCCACAGACTTCGTCTGT
>JAYEOP010000477.1 GCA_034723125.1 Bacteroidota bacterium
TTACAAAATTGTTATGTTTGGTAAAATGAATGATTTTGATGGCATAAATCTCATCATAAAGTATTGTTTATATATGATGTTGCGTTTGGTTCAGGGGTTAAAGACTTTCAGCCTTTTTTCTAATAGTAAAATGCACGGAATTATAAAAATTGTTGTAATCAAAAATAAGCCTGAAAGACTTCAACAACAAAACTTCAAAGACATCATAAAATCACAGGCTGAAAGCCTGAAATAAAGAATATTGGACTATCCAAAAATTCTAATTACCCTCACGTAATTCCAGATTGAAAACTTATAATAAAAATAGATATCTGCTTTTTTAAATCAAATAAAAAATATAATTTTGTAATGTACTGAAAACTCAAATATAAAATACTATGGGACAATCATTATCACAAATTTATGTTCATCTTACATTTGGAACTAAAAACCGTTATCCGTTCATTAAAACGAAATGGGAAAAAGAACTTCATGCTTATATGGCTGGAATTTTTAAAAATTATGAAAGCCCTGCACTAATTATTAATTCAGTTTCAACTCATATACATATTCTTTTCCGTCTTTCAAAAAATTATGCATTAGCAAAAGTTGTAGAAAATGTAAAAAAAGAATCTTCAAAGTGGGTAAAACAAAATGATATTAAGAGTTCAAAGTTCGCCTGGCAAAACGGATATGGAGCATTCTCTGTAAGTAGTTCAAATGTAGAAGTTGTAAAGAATTATATTCATAAACAAAAGGAACATCACAGAAAAATGACATATAAAGAAGAAGTCGAGAAATTTCTTAAGGAATATGATCTAATTAATTATGATGAAAAGTACTTTTGGAGATAATTTATTACACACTTTCAGTGTGTTAATTTATTTCGTTTTTCAACCAAATGCGTTGCATTTGGTTAAGATATTAAAGGCTTTCAGCCTATTTTTCTAATAGTTATACCCGAAGTTCAAAGACTGGTTATAAACAAAAGTAAGCCTGAAAGACTCCAACAACAAAACTTCAAAGACACCATAAAATCACAGACTGAAAGTCTGAAATAAAGAATATTGGACTATACTTAAACTTAGTAATTCCTTACACATTTTCAGTGTATTGATTTTTTCATTCTTAAAACAAATACGTTGCGTTTGGTTAAGGGATTAAAGACTTTCAGCCTTTTTTCTAATAGTAAAAGCACGGAATTATAAAAATTGTTGTAATCAGAAATAAGCCTGAAAGGCTTCAACAACAAAACTTCAAAGACACCATAAAATCACAGACTGAAAGTCTGAAATAAAGAATATTGGACTATACTTAAACTTAGTAATTTCTTACACACTTTCAGTGTATTGATTTTTTCATTCTTAAACCAAATGCGTTGCGTTTGGTTCAGGGATTAAAGACTTTCAGTCTGTTTTTCTAATAGTTATACCCGAAGTTCAAAGACTGGTTATAAACAAAATTAAGCCTGAAAGGCTTCAACAACAAAACTTCAAAGACAGCATAAAATCACAGACTGAAAGTCTGAAATAAAGAATATTGGACTATACTTAAACTTAGTAATTCCTTACACATTTTCAGTGTATTGATTTTTTCATTCTTAAACCAAATGCGTTGCGTTTGGTTCAGGGGTTAAAGACTTTCAGCCTTTTTTCTAATAGTAAAATGCACGGAATTATAAAAATTGTTGTAATCAAAAATAAGCCTGAAAGACTTCAACAACAAAACCTCTATTCACAAATTCATATTTCGGGAAATTTAGTAAATTTCAATTTTTAACAAAAGTCTAAGAACGTTAATAAATGCGATTTTTTTTATCATGTCTAATATTTTTCTTCATTTTTGCTTTGCAGAATTCTGTTTCTGCTCAAATGAGTGGAACATATTCAATAGGTGCATCAGGTAACTTCTCTACTTTTTCACAAGCCGTTGATTCATTGGTAAGCCAA
>JAYEOP010000478.1 GCA_034723125.1 Bacteroidota bacterium
CGAATTTTCTTCTTTATCCATTATCTCCATTGTATGTCATAAAAATATTTGACATTCAAAATCATGATATATTAAACTTGTTGACATAGCTTTTTTTCAAAAGTACTCATTATTGTGATGAACCATTTTTTTTAATAACAAGCTATTCTTCAACCGCTCATCCGAGTACGTAATCACACATAAGTGGCTCGATGGATATAAACATGTTATAAAAACTATTTTATAAATTAGAGAAAAGTAACAAGCACCATCCTACCTAACAAAAATCCTCCCCTCTCCTGTTCCTTTTACTTTTCCAATAATTTTTGCTTCAAAAATATCTTTCCCTTTAAATTGTTTAACAAATTTTTCTGCATCACTCTTGGGTAAAGAAAACAATAAACCACCTGATGTTTGTGCATCTGCAAGAATATACTTAGTAGCATTGCTAATGCTTTTATCAAATTCCACAATATTTTGTACATGCTCCAGATTGTTTTTTGTACCTCCGGGAATAATATCCGCAACTGCTAATTCCATCACTCCTTCCAATACGGGAATATTTTCATATAATAATTCCACATCTATTTTTGATGCTTTTGTCATTTCAGAAAGATGACCTAACAAGCCAAAACCTGTAACATCAGTGCAGGCATTAATCTGCAAAGTTTTAGCAATTTCCGAAGCTTTATTATTCAATTCTTTCATTAATTTTATAAAAATCTCTGCTTTCTTTTTGTCTAACAAATTTCTTTTTAAAGCTGTTGAAAGAATTCCTGTTCCAAGTGCTTTTGTTAAAACTAAAACATCAGTCTCCTGAGCATTAGAATTTGTAAGTATTTTATCAGGATGAATAACTCCCGTAACTACTAATCCAAATTTAGGTTCAGTATCTTCTACTGTATGCCCTCCGAGAATATCAATTCCCGCTTCATGAGCTTTATCTTCAGCACCTTTTAAAATTTGACTCAAAACTTTTTCAGGAAGTCTGTTGTCGGGAAATCCTACAATATTCAATGCAAATAAAGGCTTTGCTCCCATAGCATAAATATCACTAAGCGAATTTGCCGCAGCTATTGCCCCAAAATCATAAGGATCGTCAACTATTGGAGTAAAAAAATCAACCGATTGAACAATGGCAATTTCATCACTAATTTTATAAACAGAAGCATCATCGGAATTTTCTTTTCCAACTAATACGTTTGGGTCTTTTACAATTCCCAAATTTTTCAAAACTCTTTCAAGATATTGAGGTCTTATTTTACAAGCACATCCAAGTCCGTGAGTATAGTTTGTTAATTTTATTTCTTCATCAACATTTTCAATTTCACTTGAAGAAGACATTGTGGGAGAAAGCCTTGCAACCGCATCTCCAATTATTTCTATTGCTTTTTCAATTTCTTCATTATTCGTTGACCTGCCAACAGAAAATCGAATAGTACCCATTGCATATTTTATAGGAATTTGCATTGCTGCCAAAACAGAGGATACTTCAATATTTTCGGAATGACATGCAGCACCTGCAGAGGCTGCTATTCCTTTCATTTCTTCAAGTAAAATATTTGCTTCAATATTTTCAAAACTCAAATTCAGAGTATTTGGCAATCTTTTTTCAGGATGTCCGTTCAACTTAACATTCTCAACTTTCTTTTTTATTCCTTCAAAAAGCATGTCTCTGTAAATCTTCATTTCATCATAATTCTTTTGAAGATTACGCTTTGCTACTTCACACGCCTTACCTAAGCCAACAATTTCAAGAATATTTTCAGTTCCCGCTCTCAAATTTTGTTCATGATCAGCACCGTGAATTAATTTTTCAAGTTTAACACCTCTTTTAATGTACAAAGCACCAATGCCTTTAGGAGCATACAATTTATGTCCTGCTACCGACAAAAGGTCAACTCCAAGTTCATTCACATCCGTTTTTATTTTTCCTACAGATTGAGCTGCATCAGTATGAAAAATTATTCCTTTTTCTTTTGCTATTTTTGAAATTTCTTCAATAGGTTGAATTGTACCTACTTCATTATTGGCATGCATAATCGTTATCAAAATCGTTTCCTTACGAATTGCATTTTTCAGTTCATTTATATCAATCAGCCCAAATTCATCAACATCTAAATATGTAATATCAAAAGCATTTTTAGAAAGATATTTACAAACTTCAATCACAGCAGGATGCTCAACTATTGAAGTGATTATATGATTTCCTTTTGACTTGTTAGCCAATGCAACACCCTTAATTGCATAATTATTCGATTCGGTACCACCACTTGTAAAAATCAGTTCATCAACATTACAGTTTAAGGATTCCGCAACTTGCTTACGAGCATTTTCAACAGCAATTTTTGTTTGAATACCAAATTCATGAGTACTTGAAGGATTACCAAAATAGCTATCAATAAAAGGTTTCATAGCCTCAGCAACTTCAGGGTCAATAGGTGTTGTTGCATTATAATCAAGATAAATAGTTCTCATTTTAAAATTACTTTTTTTATATGAATTAGATTTACCATAAAATATAGGAATTAATAACATACAAAATTAGATGTTTGATTTTGGAATGCATCAAAGAAAATTAAGTTTTATTATTTTAATTTGGATTTTTTATAAAAAGTTACTAAATTTAATTTTTAATTAATCATAGAATATAGAACACTTTCTATTTTTTGAGTTTATTTCAAATGAAAAGCGTTATGAAAAAGTTGTTATTTGTTTTTTTATTTATTCCTTTATTAGGATTTAGTCAAAATTTAAAATTTCTTGAAAAAATCACTGCACCGATAGGATACAAAATTGCCTGCGGGCAAATATCAAAAAGCGGTAATGAATATTATCTACCTGCAATAAATGATTCGGGAGAATGTAAATTTTTTGTTTACAAAATAAAAAATAACGGAAATTACAAATTGGACAAAACAATTATAATTTATGATGAAAACAAAGAAGGAGTATTCCCTCGTCAAATTTCAATAACTAATGATTACCATTCTTTTGTATTCGCTTGGTCAAAAAAGAAAAAAGACACATTAAATGATTTGTACATTTGCTACTGGGATGATTATTACAAACATTTTTCAAAAAAGAAATTTCTGGGAGGAATAAATGAATATAAAAACAACGAAAGTTACCCATGGATATCTCCCGAAGGTTTAAGGATTTATTATGTATTAAAAACCAAAATATTCTTTTCTTTTAAAAGTTCCAAAGACAGATATTTTAAATATCCCGAGCCACTTAAAATAAATCTAAAAAATATTAAGGTAAAATCTTTTTGGTTGACAAATGATGAATTAAATATTTACATTATTTCATCAAAAAACATTATTTACAAATCAACAAGAAATAATAAAAACAAAGCGTTTTCAAAACCTGAAATATTTTTAAACAGCAATCCGGCATCAATAAATATCTCCTCTTTTTGCCTCAACAACAAAGGAAATATCGCACTTATTTACTCTTGCGATAAATCAAAAGAAAACGGGATGATTTCGATTTATGAAATAATTGAAGATTAATATAGCAGAACAAAATACAATAATTTTAAAACTAATTTGTTTCAAGTTATTATAATGTTGTATATTTATTTCTTTAATAAAATCGTTTAGATTGTTAATAGGTTTATAATTTTTAACAAAACAAAAAAAGTGTTTTTGCATTTAGTAAAAATGCAACATTAAAAATGAAGAAGCTTTTAATCATATTTGGATTTGTTTTATCAACATTTTTAGCATTCCCCCAATGCGGAAATATTGATTTTACAAGCTCACAAAATATAGCTTGCAAAAACTCTGTAATCCGATTTTATGCTCAGGGTTATCCCTCTGGCTCAAATTTTTCATGGTTTGTTGATGGAACACAAAGACCGGGAAATGATACATTTATTCATTTTTTTTCAAATACAGGATTTTCCGATATTGAGTTACAAGTTACACTACCAAGTAGTACAATTTGTACAGTAACAAAAAACAATTTCATTTATATATCCACCCCAATTATTGATAGCGTAGTTGCAAATAGCGAAATAATTTGTAGTGTTTCCGACCCTGTAAAATTTCATGCTTACAGTCCAAACATAAACAAATGGAACTGGATAATAGAAATGCATAATTACTTAAACTCAGGAGACTCGGTTACTCACACCTTTTCTTCAAAGGGAATAAAAAAAGTTGATTTGATAGTTACCGATACCAACAACTGTACAAATCATTTAATAATTGACTCCGTTGTAACTATTACTGAAAATCCTGATGTTGATTTCTCTGCTTCTCCAAATTCGGGTTGTCTGCCTTTAAACGTAAATTTTTCGCCTGCTGTTGACATAAAAAATGATTATGCACCTAAATATTTATGGTCATTTCCAAGTGGAAACTCTACTTCCGATTCAAATGAAAATCCAAGTGTAATAACCTACGATACAGCCGGAGCATATAATGTTACACTTAGGGTTACCTTATCAAACGGTTGTTCTGCAAGCAAAACAAAATTCCAATACATAAGTGTAGGTGATAGCGGACAACTTGATATGCAATCTAACATTACAGAAATTTGCAAAGGAGATATTGTTGAATTTTATAACAAATCAATTACTTCTTCACCCACTTCTATTAGTTGGAATTTTTATGGGGCTAATGTTCAAGCAAACTCAACAACTGATACTCAATTTGTAAGATATGACAGTAGCGGTATTTTTGATGTAAAAATGCTCTATGATTACAATGGTTGTAAATCTTCTGTTGTTTTCCCTAAACATATTGATGTAATGGAAATGGATGCAGACTTCGTTGTTTTAAATCCCAATAATTGTCTTTTACCACATACCGCAAGTTTTCAAAGTACTTCAAATCTTGCAACTACAGGAACAACTTGGTTTAGCTGGGAATTTTACGACACTGACGGAACTACCTTGCTTGGAACAAATAACCTACCTAACACACCGTTCAAATACACAAAATACGGTTCATATTCCGTTGAATTTAAAATAAGACAATCACCACGTGGTTGTGTTGACAGCATCCTAAAAAAGGACATTATTAATGTTCAAAGACTCAAAACTTTTATGTTGAAAATGCCTCCAAAACAAGCTTGTATTAACGAGATAGTCCCATTTTCAATACCATCAGCAACAGCCTCATTATCAATGTTTTCACTTTCTTACGATTGGACATTTTTTGAGTTAGACGAAACAACAATAAAAAAATCATCAAATATAAAAGAACCTAAACTAATTTACACTAAAGGAGGCTTGTACGATTACAGCTTGATTTTAGACAACGGTCACGGATGCAGAGATTCAGTTTATTTTGATGACAAAATTAATATTGTAGAAGTAAGCTCTGCATTATTTTCAAGCCATCAACAAGCATGTATTGGTGAAAATGTAACTTTTACAGAAAACTCTACTCCTAAGGGTGGACACACAAATATTTGGGAATTCACACACACAGTTGATTCAACTATTCAAATAACTAGTAGTTCTACTGATACATCTTTTACAACCAGCTTTCAATACCCCGGAACTTATAATGGAAAATTACAAACATTTACACAGGGTTGTTCCGATATAACAATTTTACCAAGTCTTTTAGAAATCAACGGTGTTATCGCTGATTTTTCTGCTAAAGAAACAGAAATGTGTCCGGGTGACAGCACAATTTTAACATCGCAAATAATTGCAAACGAAAACTATACAAGCAATCCTGACACTATGATTTACGAATGGGAAGCTATTCCTTCAACAGGCGTTACTTTCTCTGACAAATACAAAGCATCAACAACAGTAAAATTTTTAAACAAAGGATGTTTTAGAATAAAACTGTATGTTACCAATGGCTCAGGATGTACCAATGTTGTGAGCAAAAGCAATTTTATTTGCGTTGGTACAAAAGCAATATTTTCTTTTCCCTCAAAAATTTGCCTTAACGAAAGCACAAGAGCAAACAACACTTCATTGCGAGCAACACAATATTTATGGTATGCCAACTCATCTCATGTTCATTTTTTACCTAGCACAACAACAAAAAATCCTGATATAAGTATTGACAAAGCAGGTGATTATACTATTACATTAATTTCAATACGCACAGGATGCTCTGATTCTATGACAAAATCAATTCATGTTCAGGATGTTAGAAGTGATTTTTCAGTAAACGATTCAATAAAATATTGTGCAACAGCATTGATAGAATTCTATGCAGAAAAAAGTGAAGCAACTACTTTTATTTGGGATTTTGGTGATGGCATTGTTTTACAAGAAAATGACACTCACACATCTCATTATTATTTTCAAAATTCAGGAGGAATAGATACAGGATTTAATATAAAACTAACCACTCGCACCAGCATAGGCTGTAGCAGTACAACAATAAAAAATGAGTTTGTAAAAATTATAGGTCCTGTTCCTCGTTTTTCAGTTGTTGATAACATAGGATGCAACCCATTTGCTGTAACATTCAAAGATGAAAGCATTAACATTGCAACTTATTTTTTCCTTTTTGGTGATGGCAATTTTGTTGAAAACCTAAGTTTTAAAAATCATACTTATAAACTTTCCGACCCAAATAAAAAGCACGAAATATTTATTCCTGAATTTATAGCAATGGATACTTTGGGATGCAATTCCATTTACAAAAAAGATACTATTGAAGTTTATGAAACACCCACTGCCTTTTGTACTTTTTCGGATACTATCGGATGTGCACCTTTTAATGTTCAATTTTTCAACCTTTCTACAAGCTTTACAAGATGCGAATGGGATTTTAACAGTGATGGAATTGTTGATGACACAACATCATATCCTTCTCATGAATTTCAAGAAGGGACATACTCAGTAACTCTTAGGGTTTATAATGGCTCGGGCTGTGTCGATTCTGTTTATTTACCTGCTTTAATTGATGTGTATAAACAACAAGATGTTAGCTTTGATGCGAATGATACTATCGTTTGTATTTTTTCTGATGTAAATTTTACTCCCCAAGTAAATTATGCTGATGCTAATATCAAACATTATTATTGGGATTTTGGAGAACTTGGTTCACCAAACGACACCTCAACATTATCCAACCCAAGCTATGCTTACAGTAGTAGCGGTTATTTCAACGTAAATCTAATTACCAAAGATGAATACGGTTGTGAAGCTACATTTTCAAGACAGCATTATATTTTTGTTGCAGATTCATTTATAACAAATGCTTCTGAAATAGATTATGTTAGTGTTGAAAACAATAAAGATATTGGAATTACGTGGCAACCCTATACTAAGATTGATTTTGTTTCATATAAACTGTCAAGAGCAGGTAGCGGTGCATATCAGCTAATTTACACAAGCATCGTTGATTCTGATACTACATTTTTAAACACTACGGGAATAAGTGTTGCCAACTCATCTTATAAATATAAAATTCAAGTAGAAAATACTTGTAAAACACTTTCAAAACCTATAAATATTCATAACTCAATTCACTTAAACGCAACATCAACAAAGCATGGAGAAGTAGATGTTTTTTGGAATAAATATTATGGATGGAATAGTGTGAAAGAATATCGCTTGTATAAAAAAGAAAATGGTATTTTTAATCTCTTTGCAACTTATTCGGCAAACGATACTGTTCACTCGGAAACAGACCTATGTAATGAGCAACTATGTTATTTTGTTGAAGCAATTTCGCCAAACGAAGAATTCATTTCAGTTAGCAATCAAATTTGTATTACCCCTATTTATGATATTTCTTCTCAAACAATCAGAAAAAGAACAACAGTAGAAGATAATAAATTCATTTTAACAGAATGGATTGATAACAGTGAGGCGGAAATTGACCATTTTATAATTGACAGATACGATCCCGAAAATGGCTGGTGGCATGAATACAGAACTTCAAAATCCCCCTATTTTATTGATGATAACACTGAAATTAATAAATTCAGCTACAAATACAGAATTTCCTCTGTTGATGTTTGTGGATACAGTAGCGATTCTACAAATGAAGCTACAAATTCAATTCTCTTAAAAGTCAATACTATTAATCAAAATATAATACTTGATTGGAACAAATATCCTGAGGTATTAGCAGGCAGGATGAAATACCACATTGAAATAACAAACAAATCGGGAGGCTTTAACTTGATTGACAAACTTGACCCAATAGCAAGCACATATATAGATAACGGCAATTACGAAAACAACAATCGTCAATTATGTTATAGAGTTATAGCAAATTTTACCGACAGCAGTAGTTGGAACAGTATTTCTAATGAAGCTTGTATTAGCTCACCTCCAAGCATTTTTATACCAAATGCTTTTTCTCCAAACAATGATGGAATAAATGATGTTTTTAACATAAAAGCAACAAGTATAAAGGAAATTACTGGCAACGAAAGCCTGAACTACAAAATGACAATATTTGACAGTTGGGGTGAAATAATTTTCACTACTAATGATTTAAACGAAGGCTGGGATGGAACATACAAAGGCGATGTTCTTCAAGCTGGTGTTTATTATTATTACATAACCGCCATGGGACTTAATGAAGTAATTTTTCATTTTAAGGGGAATGTTACCATAATACGATAAAGATTGCTTTTGAGGAATTGTTT
>JAYEOP010000479.1 GCA_034723125.1 Bacteroidota bacterium
CCCCTTATTAGGATATACTATATTTACATCTTTATTTTTATTTGTATCTGTATCAGGTTGTACTCCTTGATTATCACTTACCAATCCTTCGTCAGGATTTAGTATATTTACATCTCTATTTGTATTTACATCTTTAATATCATTATTGTAAGAATATCTTTCTTTTTTACTTATATTTATATTATGAATATGTTCTTTACCTGTAAAACGAGGTGCAGATGTAAGATATTTATTATATGTAAGCCCATTATTAGGATATACTATATTTACATCTTTATTTTTATTTGTATTTACATCTGTATCAGGTTGTATTTTTTGCTTATCACTTACCAAATCAATATGGTCAAATTCGACTATTTGGGCTGTCCTTCTCAAGTCAGCCGTATTAAATTCATCATTTTGACTAAATAAAGGGCTTGAGATTAAAATAAGGGTTAAAATTGTAAAAATTCTTTTCATATTTTTTGTTTTTATTACACACAACGAGTAAATAAAATGACCACTCATTATATTTCCATTTTCTATTTTGTTAAAAGATTCCATAATTAAATATTATCCAATAGCTTATAAATTTTGTAGTTTTAATATTTTCATATCCAAATAAATTTTGAATGTATATTAAATCAGTTCACAAATATAATATTTATTATACAACAAAACAATAATTTTCTTTTATCTAACGAACCGCCAAGTACAGCCTATGCCAAATACTTTCGGTAAGACCCGCTTGGTTTAGGTCTCGCCCAAAAGGTGCGGGATAAATTGTGAGAGTTGCACTTTGTTAGCCGTAGTTTTAACGAAAGAATATCAGCCGCCTACTCAATTGCCAACAGTATTTCTATTTCTGTCTTTCTCTTGTCAGAAACAATTGGTATAAATCATTGGTTTTAATAAAATTCTTATATCCTTTTTTAGTCAGTCCATTTAACAGTTTTTGGTCACCAGTCCATAAAATCCCTTTTGTGAAATATGACACAGCAACAAAGATTGTATCATCGATGTCAATGTCCTAGCACAACAATTCAGCATTTTTGTAAATCTCTGTAGGTATGATGGAATGGTTGAGAATGGTTATGTTTTTAAATATTAAAGCATAAGTTTCAAGGAATTCATCGTCTGTCAGTTTTCCAATGGATTTAATTTTCTCTTTATTATTGAAAATTTCAAATCTAATATAGGCAGGTGAATAAAAGTCAAAATGGTTTTTTGCGTTAATCAGAATCTGACCAATTCTACTGTTGGTATTTAGTAATGTGCTAAATACGATATTCGTATCAACGATTATTTTAGTCATTGAGTCCTAATTCTTCTTTAGTCCTATTCCAACGTCCTTTTTTTACTTCTTTTAAAAGTTTGTCAACATCATTTTCTGTTGCAGATGATTTAGAAGTCAATTCTTCGTATCGTAAATAATCAAGAATTGTCTGAATTCTGGAAGTCTTCATTCTTGCAGAAAATCTGACCAATATTTCGTTATCTTGTCTTTCTACTATCATTTTTCTTTTTTTTTCAAATTTACAAAAAATTCAGATAATTGGTTTGAATATGGGTTTTTCTTAATATTGGTGGCAACTTGTAAATAAACGCAACCCTATTATGTTTATTTCCATTATACCCATAGCTGCCCCTTTTGTAAGATGATAATATCGTGGTATATAAAGATATGATTGCATTTTGCTATTAATTTAATTGTTACAAATGTAAATAAAAATTTTATAATTCCAATAAATCTCCCTGACTTTATATTTCCATTAAATTCTTATTTGTTACATGAGTGTAGATCTCTGTGGTTTTTGAACTACTATATCCAAATAAATTTTGAATATATCTTAAATATATTCACAAATATAATAAAATTTGTACTATACAACAAAACAATAAAGTTTTCCTTTTATACCGAAAGGTTATCAT
>JAYEOP010000480.1:0-1335 GCA_034723125.1 Bacteroidota bacterium
TGACTGGTCATTATATTTCCATTATATATTTTGTTAAAAAATTTCATAATTTAATGTTAACCAGCGGATTATCAATTTTGTCAAATCACTTGAGTATAAATTTCTGTAGTTTTAATATTTTTATGTCCTAATAAATTTTGAATGTATCTTAAATCTGGTCGCAAAGATAATAATTTTTTTATTTTAATTTTTCACTTTTATTTGTAAAAATGTAATCCCACCAAAATAATCCTGTTGACAATATTCCTTCTCTAATTTCAGAATTTTCAATAATATCAGTTGCTTCTTTTAGGGTGTATGCTGTTCTAAATTTTTTGACAAAATATGCAAGAAAGCCACGGTTTAAGTCAGTTATTAATATTTTTGCTTCAGGTTTTGCCACTCTATCAATCTCATTGAGCATTAAAATAGGTTTTTCAACAATATGAAGTAAAAATGTATTTATGACAACATCAAATGAATCGTTTTCATATTGCAAGTCCTGAGCATCTCCATTTAAAAGAGTAATTTGTTTTTCTAATCTTTCATTGCTAATTAAAGTTCGTCCAATATCAAGCAAAGGCTCACTTAAGTCAATTCCAATAATTTTTGCTTCAGGAAAAGTTTTAGCTATTTCAATAGGCACAGATGCAAATCCACATCCGACATCCAGAATAGTTCCCTTTGTAAAATCAATTGTTTTTAATAGTTTAACAAAACGTTTTCCTACTTTTTCAATATTTTTTTTATTACGTTTGTAATAACCTTCTGCCCATTCTTGGTCATGAAAAATACGCGGGTGAAATAATGCATTTTGTTTCATAATTACTTATTTTTTTCAGATACTAATGAATTATGTCAAAAAAATTCCTACATTTAAAAAAATTGGATTCAATTTACTAATCTTTCCATCCATTATTGGAATCGGCTTTTATATCCATATCCTTAAAATACGGTTTAATATCAATCAATGGAGTTCCATTAAAAGCATCAATACATGATGTATAAATTTTGTTATCTTTTATTTTTTTTATTTTTACAATACTAAGACCAATAGGATTAAAACGATTAGGCGACCTACTGGCAAACAATCCTACTTCAGCTGCTTTTTCGTAAGGAGGAAAAACCCTTAATTTTGCTTGTTTAGCTTTATCTATATAAAAAAGAACATAAATATAATTGAATCTGTCCAATTTATACAAAGCCTTTTGATATTCAGGAAATAACTCAATTACAAATTCTCCATCACACAATTTTTCATCAGGAACAAAAGGAGCAACATCTTTATAAGGAGTGTGGATTTTTCCAATTATTTCAAAATTCATATCATTTTTCATAAAATACATCACTAATTGA
>JAYEOP010000480.1:1435-8538 GCA_034723125.1 Bacteroidota bacterium
GACTGCCGACTGAAGACTGCGGGCTTCTCACTTCTTCCAACCACTTATACCAAACATCCATCCCCTCTCCTGTTTTAACAGAAACCTCAAAAAATTCAAGATGATGATTTACTTGCAGTGCTAATTTTTTTGCTTTTTCAATATCAAAATCAACATAAGGAAGAAGGTCGGTTTTGTTGATGATACAAATATCCGATGATTCAAAAATTGTAGGATATTTCTGTGGTTTGTCATCACCTTCGGTAACACTCATCACTACCACTCGTTTCGCTTCTCCAAGGTCAAATAAAGAAGGACAAACAAGATTACCAACATTTTCAATCATTAAGATAGAATTGTCTGCAACTTCCAATTGCTTAACAGCTTGATTTACCATATTCGAATCCAGATGACATCCGTTTCCTGTATTCACCTGAATTACAGGAGCACCAGCTTCTTTAATCCTTTCTGCATCATTTAATGTTTGCTGATCACCTTCAATAATAAAAAAATCAATATCGTTTTTTAAATCTTTTATGGTTTTTTCCAAAAGACTTGTTTTGCCTGAACCAGGTGAACTAACAAGATTTAAAGCAAAAATATTTTTCGCCTCAAAATAACCCCTATTTCTTTCGGCAAGCAAGTCATTTTTTTGAAGAATGTTTTGCTCAAGTTCCACCTTTTTTCCATGTGAATGTTCATGGTCGTGATGATGATGGTCATGATTGTGAGAATGTTCATGAGAGTGATCGTGAGAATGCTCATGAATAGGTTCTCCTGGTTTTCTAAATTTTATTTCTTCATCTGCTTGGCTACATCCGCAAGTCATGCACATAATATTTGTTTTTTAATGATTTTTTACGATTCAATATTTTTAGCAAAAATAATTATTCTACTTAAGCATACTGAATTAATTTTAAAAATTGTTAAAGGGAGGTTCTATTGTACATTTAAAACAACAGTAGAATCTTTTAATATTTCAGGTTTTAAAAGTCTCTCTTTTAAAAAATCCAATGCTTTGTTTAAATTTTCTTCTGCTCTATTAGTTAATTCCTCCTTAAATTCCCATTCATAACCTTTGATATGAAGTATGTATGTTTCAGGATATTTGTTGTAAATTTTATTACACAAACTCAAAACAAAAGCAGATGAAACAGCATGCATAGTAAATTCAACAGAAGCATTCGAAGGTTCAACTTTGGTAAGAATGTAATCGTCAATATCTTCTTCGGAAGCATCAACAAAAATCACATAATTATTTTTAGAAATTGTATCTGCATCCTCAATATTTAATTGGTAATTTGAATCAACTTCAATTCCTTTGAGTTCATTTTCTTTTATCCACTTTTCAATTCTATTAATAAACTCATTCCCAAGTCCATCATCTGTTCTTCCCGGATTACCATATCCGTATATCAATATTTGTGAATCTTCTTTCAAGCTTACTTTCTTTTTTTATCAATTAGATTTTCATTTTTATCAAAAAGTGATATTTCGAGTGGCATTTGCCCAAGTGCATGAGTTGCACAACTTAAACAAGGGTCGTAAGCTCTAATAGCTACTTCAACAGCATTCATCATGCCTTCTGAAATCTCAGATTGTCCATTCATAAACTGCTTTGCTGCAAGATTTACAGCTAAGTTCATTGGCTCATTATTGTTAGTTGTAGAAACAATTAGGTTAGCCATTTCAATCTGATCTCTGTCATTTATTCTGTAATGATGGAATAAAGTTCCACGTGGTGCTTCAAGCAATCCAACACCTTCATTTGTTTTTGTTCCTTTTATCACAAGGTCATCTTTTTGAAGGTCAGGGTCATTAAGCAATTCTTTCATCATTTCAGCGGCATGAAGAGTTTCTATCAGCCTTGCCCAATGCATGTGCATTGATGAGTTATTGGGTTTACCTTTTGTATATGCTTTATAAATTTCAAATTCTTTTTGAGCTATTGGTGAAGGTATAAAATCAGCAGTATTCAAGCGAGCCAAAGGTCCTACTCTATACCATCCTTTTTCCTTACCATATTCTTTTAAATAAGGAAATTTCATATAACTCCATGACTTAACTTCCTCTTCAATATATTCATAATAAAGCTGAGGGTCAACATCATTTAGTATCTTTTTACCTTCCGAATCAACAGCCCTAATAACTCCATCATATAAATCAAGAGCACCGTCTTTACGTACAAGGCTAAGATGATTTGAAGGAAAAGCTGAAAAATTATCAAGTAATTCCGCATTCTTTGAATGATAATCTTTAAAGAAATCAACAGCCGACTGAGACCATTCAATCATTTTATCAGCATTCAAAGGGTCAGCACCTTTTAAGAAAAAATCTCTTTCTTCAATACTCAGGTTTTTATTAATTCCACCCGGTATTGCTCCGGTACCGTGAATTTTTTTCCCTGCCGTAGCTCTAATAATTTCCTGTCCGAATTTACGCATCATAACGCCCTGCACTGCAAGGTCTTTATGTTCCATAGCCACACCAATAATATTTCTTACAAGAGGGTCGCCATCTATTCCAAACAAAAAATCGGGTGAAGATAAATGGAAAAAATGAAGAGCATGAGATTGGAATATTTGTCCGTAATGCATTAGTCTTCTCATTTTATCTGCCGTAGGAGTAAGTCCATCTCCCATTCCTGCACCCACGATTACATCCAATGCTTTCGCTGCAGCAAGATGATGGCTAACAGGGCAAATTCCACATAATCTTTGAACTAATACCGGTGCTTCCCAGTAAGGTCGCCCTTGAACAAATCTTTCAAATCCTCTAAACTCAACAATATGTAATCTGCTTCTTTCAACATTATTTTCATCGTCAAGATGAATAGTTACTTTTCCGTGTCCTTCAACACGTGTTACAGGTTCTATAGTTATTTTTCTTGTCATTTCCTTTGTTTTAATAATTAATCAAATTTAATAACCTCATAAGGTAATTTCATTTCATTACCGGTTACTAATGCATAAACTGCTTCCCAAATTAATTCTGCTCTCGGTGGACATCCCGGAAGATAATAATCCATTTTTACTACTTCATGGCAAGGATAAACCTTGTCAAGTATAATTGGTAGTTCTTCATCATTAGGCATTATTCTTTCTTTATTTTCCTGAACTGTAGGACCGTTTAAATATGCTTCTTCAAGACATTCTTTAACCGAAATTCCATTTCTTAATGCAGGCAACCCACCCATAATTGCACATTCACCAAAAGAAATAAGAATTTTACAATTTTTTCTGAAATCTTTAAGAATATGAACATTTTCACTATTACAGCATCCACCTTCAATTAGTCCGATATCACATTTTTTTGTAAACTGTTTAATATCATCAATCGGTGACTTATTGAACTCTACTAATTCTATTAAATCTAATATCTTTTCATCAATATCTAATAATGACATATGACAACCGAAACATCCTGCCAATGATGTTGTTGCTACTACTGGTTTTCCCATAATTATTTTCTCCTAATTAATATTCATTTTAATTTTCAATATCACTTCCTATTGGTTTTAAATCATACTTCCTTTTTCCAATAGGAACATCATAACCTTTTTCTCTGTATAATATTGAACCTACAGGACAAACATCCATTGCTTTTTTTGCCAATTTATCTGTCAGTTTATCTGTCAGTTCAGAATCTATATTTATTTTTGTTTTGTTACTTCTATTTTCTACTGCAAAAATACTTTTACCATCATCAGTTTTTATAGTCCTAACACATCTTTTACATAAAATACATCTGTTATCATCTTTGATAATTTTCGGATGTGAAGCATCTACTTCTTTAATATCAAACTGATATGGAAAACGAGGTACCATCATGTTAAATCTGTATGCCAAAGCTTGCAATTCACAGTTACCACTTTTTTCACATACAGGACAATAATGATTTCCTTCAACAAATAATGCTTCAACAATTGCTTTTCTCAAATCATGTAATTCAGGAATATTATTTTCTATTTTCATACCGTCATTTACAGGAGTAGTACAAGCAGTCATTAGTCTTCCATTAACTTTTACAGTACAAATACGGCAGGAACCTTTGGGTTTAACACCTTCCAAATTACAAAGAGTTGGAATAAATATTCCGTTATTTTTTGCAGCAACTACAATGTAAATGCCTTTTTCAACGATACATTCTTTCCCATCTATTGTTATTTTTACTAATTTATTCATATCATTTTTATAATTCGTTCAAAATTAATATTTAATTCATTTTGGCTTCTCTACCAACGGCTCTGCTTGATTCCTGAAGTGCCGCTTCAAGGTCAAAACCAGTATCATAATCCTTACCTTTTTGTACCAATTGCTCATAAATATGTCTGAAATTCTGAATACTTGATAATATAGGATTTGCTGCTGTTTGACCAAGACCACAACGGCTTGATTTAAGAATAGTTCCCCATTCTTCAAGATCTTTTATGTCTTGATAAACACCTCTTCCCTCTAGAATTTTTTCAACCTTTGATTTCATTAAAGAAGGTAAAATACGACATGTTGAACAAGAGCCACATGATTCTTCAATAAAAAATTCTGTAAAGTTTATAACACATTCTTTTATGAGATTTCTTGATTCATTAAAAATAATAAATGAACCTCCGGTAGAAAGATCGGAATAACAAACAGTTCTTGTGAATTCTATTGGGGCAACTAATACCCCTGAAGGACCCCCAACCTGAACAGCTTGTGTTTTTTCAATATCAGCACCTACCATTTCGAGAATATCCCTAACGGAAAATCCCCATTCTATTTCATAAACACCGGGGTAATTACAATCACCTGAAATACTTAATAATTTTGTCCCTGTTGAATTTTTGGTTCCTAATGCACTATAATAATCTGCACCTTTTTGTAATACCTTTACAACGGAACATAAAGTTTCTACATTATTGATAACAGTTGGTTTTTCCAAATATCCTTTTTCAACAGGAAATGGTGGTCTGTCTCTTGGCTCGCCTCTTTTTCCTTCAGCAGATTCTAATAATGCTGATTCCTCTCCACAAACATAAGCACCACCGCCAAATTGAATTCTGATGTCAAAATCAAATCCTTCAATTCCTGAAATATTTTTACCTAGAAACTTATTTTCACGCATTTTTTTAAGAACAAACTCAAGATATTTATGTAAATATTTATATTCATATCTCAAATATAAAATACCATGTTTTGCTTCAATTGAATAAGCCGCAATAGCCATTCCTTCAAATAAAAGTCCCGGATGCTCCGTAAGAATTACTCTATCTTTAAATGTTCCAGGCTCACCTTCGTCAGCATTACAAAAGACATATCTATCTTTTGCATCAGCCATACGACAAAATTCCCACTTTATACCGGTTGGAAATCCTGCACCTCCACGACCTCTAATATGAGATTTTTTTATTTCGGAAATTATATCAGTTGGAGATGATTTTGGAAGAATGTCAGTAAGTACAGAAAATGCTTTATAATTGTAATCTAATATTAAACCCCTTCTTCTAATACCATTAGTTACCATAGATTTAACAAGAGGATGATTGTTTTTTCCACTTCCATAACCTTCAGTAATCATTTCATCAATTGATTTTCCTGCTTTAATATCTCTTACAATTTCCTTAACTCTAAAAGTAGTAAGGCGGGTAAATATATTACCATTAATAATAGCAGCAACTTCTTGATCGTTCATTCCAATACATGAAGTATCAAACAAAGCAATTAATCCATCTTTTGTAACTTCTCCGAACTTACAACCAACTTCTTCTTCAAAAATTTTTTTAATTAATTCCCTTCCTTTCAGATTTGCCACAACACTATTATTTAAATAAATTGTGTATTTACCTGTAGGTTTTTGAGAAAAGAAATGATAAAACGAAACTGTTTCTTCTACATCTACGAAAGAAATATCTAAACCCTTGGCAATATCATTAATTGCATCATTTGAAATAAATCCATCTTCTTCCTGAATATCAATAAGGATATCCATTAATCTACTTCTATCCTTATTATATTTATCAATTATATCTTGAATAGTTTTACTCATAATAAATTTTTTACCTTGCTGTTAATAATTTCACACTGTTATTCAGCTAACAAATGTAAAACCAAAAGAAATTTCCAAACAAATAAAAGTGAAAATAATAATCAGTCTAAATAAGGGCGTAAATACTTGCATAATAAACACTCACATTCAACTGAATTTCTAAAATTTAAAAATACTAACTTAAATCATTAGACATCAAATGTACAAAATAATTTAAAAAAATAAAAAAAAATTATTATTTTTGAATACTGAAAACATTTGTATTAGAACAATTCAAAATATTCTTTTCTATGAGTATTGTAATAAAGGAAGTAAAAACGAAGAAAGATATAAAACAGTTTGTAAATTTCCAATTTGAACTTTACAAAGATGATAAGTTTTTTGTTCCTCCAATAAAAAGAGGTGCTGAAAAAGTATTACAGGCAGATAAAAATCCTTCCTTTGATTTTTGTGAGGCAAAGTTTTTTTTAGCTTTCAAAAATAATAAATGTGTAGGAAGAATAACTGGAATTTTGAATCATAAATACATCAAAAAGACAGATGAAAAACTTATGCGTTTTTCACAACCGGAGTTTATTGATGACACTGAGGTTTCTACAAAGCTTTTTGAAGCTGTTGAAGATTGGGCAAAAGAAAATGGAGCAATTGGAATCCATGGACCTTTAGGTTTTACCAATCTTGATACTCAAGGATTACTAATTGAGGGTTTTGATTACCTCCCTTCAATAGCATCAGTTTATAATAAAAAATATTATCAAAATCATATTGAAAAACTAAATTACGAAAAAGAAATTGATTGGATAGAATTTCGTCTTAAAATTGAAAAGACAATACCTGCAAAAGCAGTGAAATTAAATACTTTATTAAAGAACAGATATGAGCTTGAAGTAATACGATTTTCTTCAAACAAAGAATTAGTTAAATAGTGCCTCTAAGAAAACTATCAAATTTTATGATTTCTAAGATTTTTGATGAGATTTTTATTTTTTGAGACGAGGCGATGCCTTAGCATCAGTGAGTTGAGAAAGATAAAAATATCGCAAAAAGATAGGAATCTAATTTTGCAGAGTTTTCTTAGAGACACTAAATATGGGCAAACA
>JAYEOP010000481.1 GCA_034723125.1 Bacteroidota bacterium
TGCATCTTGCATCCTGCATCCTGCATCTTGTATCCTGCATCCTGTATCTTGTATCCTGCATCTTGCATCCTGCATCCTGCATCTTGTATCCTGCATCTTGTATCCTGTATCTTGTATCCTGCATCCTGTATCTTGTATCCTGCATCCTGTATTCTATTTTATTTGTTCTCGCAAAGACGCAAAGAACGCAAAAAAAAATATTAAAAAACAATGACATAAATCCTGCATCCTGCATCTTGCATCCTGTATCCTGTATCTTGCATCCTGCATCCTGCATCCTGAATCTTGTATCCTGCATCCTGCATCTTGCATCATTCCCTTCACTTTTTCATAGCTTTAATTCCCTGTAGTTCTTTGCCTTCTAAAAATTCGAGCATTGCTCCACCACCTGTGGATATATAACTTACTTGTTTTTCGAATCCGAATTTTTTTATTGCTGCTACTGAATCTCCACCTCCGATAAGTGAAAATGCTCCTTTTTTTGTTGCGTTGGCAACAGCATTTGCAATTTCTTTTGAGCCTTTTTGGAAATTATCAAATTCAAAAACACCCATTGGTCCATTCCAGAGTATTGTTTCGGATGCTTCAATTATTTCTGAGTATTTTTTTATGGCTTTTTCTCCAATGTCAAGTCCCATTCTGTTGTCAGGGACTTCATCACTAGGACAACTAATAATATTTGCTTCATTGCTAAAATCATCGGCACAAAGTGAATCTTGGGGAAGAAATATTTCAACATTTTGTTCTTTTGCTTTGATAAAAATTTCTTTTGCAACAGCAATACTGTCTTTCTCAACTAATGATTTCCCAATATTTCCGCCTTGTGCTTTTATAAATGTGTAAGCCATACCACCTCCAATGAGTAGATTATCAATTTTTGGAAGTAGGTTCTCAATAATAAGAACTTTATCAGAAACTTTTGCACCACCGAGAATTGCTGTAAAAGGTTTCTTAGAATCTTTAAGAACTTTTTCAATGTTTATAATTTCCTTTACCATTAGGTATCCGAAACATTTATTGTTTGGAAAAAAATCGGCAATTACCGATGTGGAAGCATGGGCACGGTGTGCAGTTCCAAAGGCATCATTGATATAAAAGTCGGCTAATTGGGAAAGTTTTGATGCGAAATCTTTATCACCTTTTTTCTCTTCTTTGTAAAATCTGAGATTTTCTAATAATAGAATTTCAGAGTTTTTTAGAGCTTTAGCTTTTTGAAAAGCAACATTTCCAATGCAATCATTGGCAAATTGAACTTTAGTTTCTGTTTTTTTTGATAAATAATCAACAATATGAGATAATGAAAATTTATTTTCTGTTGCTTTTGGTCTGCCGAGGTGAGACATTAAAATTGGAGAGCCTCCATCTTGTAAAACCTTTTTAATTGTAGGAATTGCAGCAACTATTCTGCTGTCGTCAGTAATTTGTTGCTTGTCATTTAACGGTACGTTAAAATCAACACGTATTAAAACTTTTTTATTTTTAAAATTAAAGTCATTAATTGTTTTCATATCAATTATTTTTTTTTGTTTCTCGCTAAGTTTTTTTTTGTTTCTCGCAAAGACGCCCCAATACAGTCATTCTTCCTTATGGGGCAAGCAAAGAACTCAAAGTTTTTTATTTTCCTTTTCCTTTAATTATAATAAGCAGTGTGTAAAATACTATTTTAAAATCCATTACAAGCGACATATTTTCAATGTAAAGGATGTCAAATTTCATTCTTTGTATCATCTGGTCAACATTATCTGCATAGCCATATTTTATTTCACCCCATGATGTAATTCCTGGTCTTACTTTTAAAAGGTGATTGTATTGAGGGGCTTGTTTAACAATTTTGTCAATAAAAAATTGTCTTTCAGGACGGGGACCAATAATTGACATTTCACCAATTAATACATTGTAAAATTGAGGTAATTCATCAAAACGATATTTTCTTAGAAACTGTCCTATGCCGGTTATTCTCGGGTCTTTGTCTGTTGTAAGCTCGGGTCCGTTCTTTTCAGCATTTTGTGTCATTGTCCTTAATTTATAAATCGTAAAAGGAACTGACTCTTTGCCAATTCTTTGTTGTTTGTAAAAAACAGGACCTTTTGAATTTAATTTTATAATTATTGAGATTACCAAAAAGAAAGGTGAAAAAACAATTAGTATAAAAATGGAAAAGGAAACATCAATAACTCTTTTTATGTTTTTTTGCCAAGCAGGTAAAATCTCGGGAGAAATATCTATTAAAGCTGAACCAAAAATATAGTTCATTTTTACAGAGCCGGTTATAATATCGTAAATATCAGGTATAATTTTTACTGTTACCCTAATACCTTCAAGTGTGGATAATACTTGTTGTAATTTTTCATGTTCAGAGGAATCTATTGCAAGTATTACAACTTCAATGTTTTGTTCTTTTATTAGTTTTGGCAGTTCTTTATATGATCCTAAATTTTTGAGATGATTATCAAGAACTTTATTGGGTTTGTCAAAAACAGTAGCATAACCTATAAATTTATATCCTTGAGAATATTTTTCATTTTCAAGTTCTTTAAAAAGTTCCAAACCTTTTTTGTTGCTACCAATTATTACGGTTTTAAAAGATATTTCTCGTCTTTTAATTTTCCCTTTTATTATTGTAAGAATAACAAGTCTTGAAATAGAAACAATAAAAAATTGCATAAAAAGGAGTGTTGGAAATGTTAGTCTATAAACTTTATAATTTTTGACTTCATCATCAAGTAGGATAAGAAAGAAAAGCATTAAAGTGGCGATAAAAGTAATTCCAAATCCTGAGAAAAATTCTTTAAGGCGTGATTTTGTGTGAATATTTTTGTAAGTACCGCTAATCCAGTAAGTAAAAATCCAATAAACAGGAATAATGAGTAATGCCCAATAAAAATTTTCTGTAAAAATAATAGGAACTTTGTAACCATATTTTGCCGGTTCAATTACAGTTTTTCTAAAAATAAAAAACAATGTCCAAGCTAAGGCAGAACCTAAAAAGTCGGAAAGCAGGTATTGAATTGTAAAATTTCGTTTATTCAAGGCTTAGTAATTTTATGTTATCAAGATAAACTGAGGCAGTATCACCTTCAGTATTTTTAATTGCTCCAATAAAAAATCTAAAAACATTATTGAAGGGTTCAAAAGCTATTTCGGAACCCATATTGATATATATTTTATTCCATTCTTCTGATGGATTTAATTTAAAAAAACCATGTTGGATTTTATCTGAAGCATTGATGGAAAAATATCCTATGGTAAGCATGATAGTTGTTTTGTAGTTCATTTCCATAAAAATTGCTTTGCCACGTGGAACTTTAAAAATATTTACTGTTTGCATTTCAAAAATATCACCTTTATTTATGATTTTTGCTGAAAGTGAATAATTTTTTTCAAAAATATTTTCAGTACTTCTTTTGTAATCAACAGAGTTTCTGTCCGTTTTTTCGAATGATGATTCAGGATTTTCAAAATCTTCGTTAAAAGTCATTACAAATCCATCACTTTTGTATCTGATAACAGGGCTTAATGTATCAATTATTGCTTGGGATAAAGTAAGTGTTTTGTTGTAGGTTTTGTAGAAAGGATAAGGAACACGAGTATTTGTAATTCCATTTTCTTTAATTCCTCCCTGAATGTTAATTGTGTGTTCTCCTTTTTCTAAAATTGGAATAGTAACAGGAAGCTCAAAAGCTCCTATGAACTTTTTGTTGTCGAGGAAAACCCATGCATCAACAATATTGTGCGACATGCTACCAAAAGAATCATAACTCCCGGAAAGTGATATTTTATCAATGTGAATATAAGAAGGAATTTCTTCTTCAGGATTGATAATATCACATGAAGTAATAATTAGTGTTGAGAAAATCAAATATGTTAATATTTTTTTCAAAATTATTTTAAATTTACTTTTTCTTGTGATTTGTTAATTTCTTCTAATATTTCATAAGCAAGTTTCAATGAGCGAAATCCGTCATCTATGGTAACTTCAGGTGTTGTGTCATTCAAAATTGATTCCGAAAAAAGTGTTAATTCATGCTTTATTGAATTTATTTCAGGCACCTTTGGTGTTGAATAAATTATTTCTTTTTTCTTTTTTCCATTACCGGGGTCAATTACAAAGGAAAAAGGGTCTGTACTTTCGCCTTGTAGTTCATGAATTTTATAAACAGCGACTTTTTTGTCAAGGAAATTTATAGTTATGTATGAATTTTTTTGGAACAATCTCATTTTCCTTTCATTCTTCAACGATGCTCTACTTGCTGTGAGGTTTGCAACATATCCGTTTTCAAATTCAACACGTGCATTTGCAATATCCGGTGAATCGCTGATTATTGAAACACCGCTTGCATTTATCTGTTTTACTTTTGAATCAACTAAGCTCAAAATAATATCAATGTCATGAATCATTAAGTCAAGAACAACAGAAACATCATTGCCACGTGGGTTGTATTGTGCTATTCTTGTTGATTCAATAAACATTGGTTTCAATACTGTTTCTTGAGCTGCAATAAAAGCAGGATTAAATCTTTCCACATGTCCTACTTGAGCTTTGATACCTGCAACTTTAACCATTTTAACCAATTCTTCAGCTTCTTTAATTGAGTAAGCTAAAGGTTTTTCTATAAAAAGGTGTTTGCCTTTTTTTATTGAGGCTTCTGCACATTCGTAGTGAGATAGGGTGGGAGTTACAATGTCAATAACATCAACAGCATCAATTAATTCGTCAAGGGAGTTAAATTTCTTGATTTTTAATTCATTGCTTACTTTTTCGGCAGTATCGTTATCTGGGTCAAAAAAACCACAAAGTTGATATGCACTTATTTCTTTAATGAGTTTTAAATGAATTTTTCCTAAATGTCCTGCTCCTAAAACACCAATTTTTAGCATAATATTGTTTTGTTGTGATTCAATTACATTTAATTAATTACTGCAAATATGAATAAAATAACTAATTACCAAGCTTTTAAATTTATGAAATTTAATATTTTGCTTTTGTACAGAAAGCTTTTATAAGATTAATGATATAAAATTCAAAATGCGTTTTACTTATCATCAGTAAAGCGAAACTTATTTCCTAATGCTTGGGTTACGAATTTGCGTTTATCAAAATAAAAATCGTATTTCAATCGTCCGTCCATATTGTCTTTGCTTACAAAGGGTTCTAAAGATAAAACTTGTTTTAATTCTTCAAAATTCAGCCAAAACATTGGTTTTTCATATAGTAGTGTGTTTGCTGCATATTCTTCAATTAATGGTGCAATTGCTTTTATTTCATATCTTATATTTCCTTCGTTATCAGATAATGAGTCTTCAATAATTGCAAAACGTATTATACTTTCGGGATTAAATTTTGAATAAACTACTGTATCAACATAAAAATCGGGGTAGTTAATGTCAGGTTGATATTGAAAAGTGTCGGAGGAAGCACCGATTTTTAAAACCTCATCTTTTTTGTAAACAGTTGTTAGTGTTGTGTCTTTGTAAACTTTTATTGTAATACCTTTTCTACCAATGGTTGCAGCTTCATAAATTATGCGATTTATGGGATTTATTTTTGCCCTCAAAGCATAGTTTTGCATATCGTCAATATCTATTATTTCATATATTTTCCCACGAACTTGATAGTTGGTGTTGAGGTCAATATTTTCTTGAGATTTTGATGTTTTGAAACTGAATAACAGTATTGTGAAAATGAGAATTGAAATTAGGTTTTTTTTCATGTTTAATTTATTATCAAATTTGTTAATTCCGTTTATTATTTACTTTCAAAAAAAAACAAAATTAACAAATTTTAGATAAAGTTTGAGTAATGATTGAAGAATAGTAGTTGATAATACCAATTTAATTTCAAAACGCCTGATAAATAAATTAAATTATATTTTTCTTTTTTTAGGCAAAAATTCTTTGCATAGCCATAGCTACGGAAATAATTTTTAACGACAAAAAAGGGAAATAGAAATGATTTATATCGGGTGTTTTGATGTTAATTTGGTATAAACTGTAAAATCAGAAATTTACCAAAAGAAAATTATTGTTGTAAATTTGAGTCCACTCTAAAAAGTAATGAGTGCAGGTTTTGAAAATCAGGAATTGCCCCATTCACTAAAGGAAGTCTTGATTTTCAGCTACTTTTCCCTTTATGGTTTTGGGGTAGAAAGGAGATTAAAATTATTCTAAGACTTTTTAGAGAGGACTCAAATGTATAATTTTTATAACAAATTCTTAGTATTTCACTGTTTCTAACTTCGGTACTAAAATACAGTTTTCGTATTCGTCAATTATTTCATTAAAAGTATCTTTGACTGATTGTATTTTTTCAGCCATGTATGCTTTTGATCCTGCAAAGGCAAATCCTTCATCCATTTTACCTTGTGCTGAGTTGAAAAGTGCTTCTGCTATGCAATAAGGAACTTCTTTAAAATTACAGCTTTTTAAACATTTCCAAGGACATTTTACCGGTTTTTCTAATCCGTTTTGAACTTTTTCTACAAAAGAATTTTTTATAACTTGTCCTGGTAATCCAACAGGACTGTCAATAATTGTAATATCGCTTTGTTTGCTTGCCAAATAACTTTCTTTGAATTCAATAGCAGCATCACATTCGTGAGTGGTAACAAAGCGAGTTCCCATTTTTACTGCTGTTGCTCCTTGTTTGAAAATGTTATAAATATCTTTTCCTGTGTAAATTCCGCCACCTGCAATTACAGGAATTTTTTTGTCAAATTGCTTCTCAAATTGTTTGATAACAGCAACTGTTTCAGATGTAATTTTTGAGATGGAATATTTTTCATCGGTTAATTGTTCCTTTTTGAAGCCTAAATGCCCACCTGCTTTTGGACCTTCAACGGCAACTGCATCAGGCACCTGATTGTATTTGTTTGCCCAATATTGAAAAATAAGCCGTGCTGCTTTTGCTGAAGATACTTTAGGGATAATTTTAGTGTTAGTTTTTTGTAATTCTTCGAAAGTCATTCCTGCGGGAATTTTTAATGGCAATCCTGCTCCAATAAAAATAACATCAATTTTTTCTTCAATTGAAACTTTGAATAGGTCTTCATAATCGGTAACAGCCATCATAATATTTACGCCTAATATTCCATCAGTTAATTTTTTAGCTTTTCTAATTTCTTTTCTTAAGGCTATTTTATTTGATTCACGGAAATTTTTTCTGTATCCGGGTTCAGTCATTCCTATTCCTACTGCTGAAATAACGCCTATGCCTCCTTGATTTGCTACTGCTGATGCTAAGCCTGACAGTGAAATTGCTACGCCCATGCCTCCTTGAATTATAGGTAATTTAACTTCTAGATTTCCAATTTTAAATGATTTCATTGTTTTAAATGATTTATTATTTTGGAGCAAAAATATTAATAGATATAGTTGCAATAAAATAAAAGGGATAGCTGAAAACGAATAGTTGTAAAATGCAACTTTAGGGGTGAGTTAATCTGTTTTAGGTGCGAAATGTTAAATAATTACTAAGTCTTCTATTAAATAATTGCATTTAAATTTTCAATATAATTTCTTGAAACAGGAATTGCGAAGTCCACATCTTTAAAATATAATTTATATCCTCTTGAATCTCCTTCAATTTTTAAAATGTGATTTGTATTAACAATGCTTGTTCTGTGGCATTTTGTAATGAAATCATATACTGCAAGAATATTTTCAGCAGTTAACAAACTACTTCTAACAAGTTGGTTTTTAACACTATTATTTTCTTCCCAAAATACCTCAATATAATTATTGGCAGAACGAACGAATAATAATGAATTTATTTTTATTATCAAATGGTCTTTTTGATACTTGGATTTAAAATGTACTTTTTCTTCAAAAATGGATTTTTTCTTAGTAAGTTTTTCTGTTAATTCATTAGCTTTCTTTAAATAAACCTTTAATAATCTTTCCTGATTTGCTGTTACTATTACGGAAATAGGAACAATACTTATTCCTATTATCTTAAGAATTACATAAAAATTGATTTTGAAAAGGTCAATAATTTGAAAATAAAAAAAATATCCTGTGCCTACTGTAAATAAAATCCAGATATTCCAAAATATTTCTTTCTTGATATTCCATTCCCTGTAAATAAATATTTTTGGTGCAATTGCAGGTAGGAATAAAAGATTGATACTTAATGAAATAAAAGTAACAACACAAAGCCCAATTATTAAATAAATCTTATCGGTATTTTGAAGAGAGGAAAGATCAAAGGGTTGAAAAAGGATGAGAAAAACAAAAATTATCAGGCTTATAACAAAAATAATTTTTGTGTTATGTTTGAAATCATTGTTAAAAGGGTATGGCTTGTTTAAAAAATTGAGCATTTTATTTTTCCCTACTTATTTCTATTCACTAATTGAATTGATAATTATTTTTAGGGCTCAAAGGTATTGAATTTATGTTATGATTATGAGGATAAGAAAAATTATTATCAAAATTGCCTTTATGCTAAATTAACAAAGGAAAATGGAAGTTGTTTGTTTGGTGTTTTTTTTTAGCAGGGAATATGCTAATATGAATGTTTATTTGATTATTTGTTTAT
>JAYEOP010000482.1:0-2260 GCA_034723125.1 Bacteroidota bacterium
TAATTAAATTTAATATATATAAAATATGACACTAATAATAGAAGGAAAAAATTTAAAAATTGAAGATGTAGTAAAAGTTGCAAGACATAATGAAAAAGTAGAACTTCATGCCGATTCAATAAAAAGAATAAATAAATGCCGTGCAATGCTTGAAAGAAAAATTGAAGCACATGAAATAATGTATGGTGTAAATACCGGAATTGGTGAATTTTCAGAAGTTGTATTGGATGATGACCAAGTTAAAGATTTTCAAAAATACCTAATTTATAATCATGCTGCCGGAATAGGTGATCCTGCTCCTATAGAATATGTACGAGCTGCAATGCTTGGAAGAATAAATGTTCATTCTCATGGTAATTCCGGAGTTCGTATTGAAATTACCCAAACTCTTGTTGATTTACTTAACAAAGGTGTTACACCTTTTGTTTGCCAAAAAGGATCAGTAGGTGCAAGCGGAGACCTTGCTCCTATGTCTCAAATTGCTCTTTTAATGATGGGCGAAGGACAGGCTTATTACAAAGGACAATTGATGGAAAGTAAAAAAGCTATGGATTTGGCTGGCATTGCTGTACCCGGATTACATGCTCGTGATGGCTTAGCTACTATCAACGGTTCAAATTTGTTAACTGCAATGAGTGCTATCTGGCTTTACGATGCAAATAGATGGTTAAAGCAAGCAGAAATTGCTGCATCCATGAGCCTTGAAGCTCTTAAAGCCAATATGAAACCTTATACCAAAAAGCTTCATGAAGTAAGAGGATTTAAGGGAGCTGTAAGAAGTGCAGAAGCTATAAATAAATGTGTTCAAAAAGGAGATCTTAAATTAGAAAAAGTTCAATGTAAAGTTCAGGATGCTTACTCAATGCGGTCAACACCGCAAGTAATTGGTGCAGCTCATGATGCTCTTGCTTACGCAAAATCACAGGTGGAAATAGAATTAAATGGTGTAGGTGACAATCCTATTTTCTTTCCTGATGAAGATATGCAAATTTCAGGTGCTAACTTTCAAGGAACTCCTGTTTCTGTTCCTATGGATATGGCAGGTTATTGTATTACAATGGTTAGTATTATGTCGGAAAGAAGAATGAACAGACTTAATAATCCTGCTTTGAGTGTTGGTTTACCAGCATTTCTTACTAAAGGAGCAGGAATGTTTTCAGGGCTTATGCTTAGCCAATATACTGCTGATATGCAAATTGTTGAACAAAAAATCCTCTCTGCCCCTGCTTCAATACAGTCAATTCCTGCGGCTGCCGATCAGGAAGATTTTGTTTCAATGGGAATGAATACTGCAATTAAAAACTTTCAAATACTGGATAATGCTTATGGAATTCTCGGTATTGAATTTATGGCTGCTGCTCAAGCTCTTGATTTTAGAGATTATAATTTTGGTACAGGAACAACTAAAGCAAAAGAAATTATTCGTAAATATGTAGATTTCCTTGAAATTGACAGACCACTATATGCCGACCATACTAAAATGAAAGAACTTGTAAAGTCTTGTGAAATTCTTGAAGAAGTTGAGAAAATTATTGGCTCTTTAGAATAATCTAGTACATTTTTTTGAATTCAAGGGAACTTCTAAGTAATGACTTTAAGTGATATTAAAATGGAAATCATCCCAATTGATGAGGATGGTTTCCATTGTTTTGTTGATATACAAATTGAAAATGGAGTAAAAGCACGAATGCTACTTGATACAGGAGCGGCTAAAACTGTTTTTGATATTAATTTTTTAAAACAAAACAAAATTGAATCAAAATTTACAAAACAGAAACAAGATAATTTTGACTTAGAAGATAAAAAGAAAAATGAAATATTTTTTACAGAACTTGACATAAAAATTGGGGAAAACGAATATCCTGAATTTTATACAGAGTTGATTGACCTTTCTCCTATCAACCTATTTTACAAAGCAATCGAAATACCTGAAATACAAGGTACAATTGGTAACGATCTACTCTACTATTTTGATGCAGTTATTGATTTTGAGAATGAAAAATTAACGGTAAAAGGTTATTGATTTTTTAAGAAACAAATTGTGATAGATATTATTGATTAAAGGCTTTTGAATTAAAAAAAATTAAAGAAGCATTATTAAATTTACTCAAAAGAAAATCATTCGTGTTAAATTTTTTAGTCTTTAAATATTTTTCAATAAGAGAATGGCATGTTTCCATGATAAAATTGGTTAAAATCCAATGATAAAATCAAATAAAAATGGTTAGAATCCAATGATGAAATTGAACAAAATTGGTTA
>JAYEOP010000482.1:2360-8506 GCA_034723125.1 Bacteroidota bacterium
AAAATTGGTTAAAATCCAATGATAAAATCAAATAAAAATGGTTAGAATCCAATGATGAAATTGAACAAAATTGGTTAGAATCCAAGGTTACTTTTTTGATGCCGAAAACACACGAATATTTTTTTATTAAGAGAACTTCCCTTAAGGTTATTGTTTTACAATGTTTTAAGCAAAAACTTATTTTTTCAAAGCCGCTTTGGTAAATAAATATTCAGATATTTCCTGATTAAATTTTATTTCTTTAATAATAAACTCTGTTCCCTCTCCTTTTTTAAGTACATCTTTAAAAACTATTTTTGTAGGATACCATCTGCCTTCAATCTTTTTTATATTACTGAGTGTTGTTTTCTTAAGCAATTGTCCACTTTTCGCAAACAATTCTTCTTTTAAAGGAACATAGCGATTTTTATCAACCCAGATTTTTCGTTTTTGATAAGTTACATCTTTTTTTATTGCAATAAGCTCAATTATCCAACAATCTCTTTCATCATATATTTCCTCCCCTATTACTTTTGCATTATAAATTTCTGATAATTTGCTATCATCCATCATGTCTTCATACGAAAGGTCAGATCCCATTAAAGATTGTTTGAGCATGTGCCCTGCAATTTTTATTGTCCTATCGGTTGATGGCGAATAAATCCAAAGCTCATCTTCCAACTTAAGCATTTTAGTGCCTTGTTGCCTTGCAGGTGAAAGATACTCTGTAAAAGACTTATTCTCACCTACGGAATATGTTTTAGAAGCAATTGTACGAGTAACTCTCCTACCATGTATTAGCATTTCAGAAGTAAATACTCTGTTTTCTGACGACATATTTTTATCAATCTTATCAAGAATTGCTTTTGCATCAGGGTTTTGAGCAAAAGCAAACGAGCATGTAAGTAGCAGTAGTAATGTTATAAGTTTCATAGTTTAATTTGTTTATTTGTTTATCTGTTTATCTGTTTATCTGTTTATCTGTTTATTTGTTTATCCGTAACTCCTAACTTTAAGTACTTTAGACATTTTTTTTTATTTCTCGCAAAGACGCTAAGAACGCAAAGAGATTTTTTTTATTTGTTTATCCGATACACTAACTCTAAGTACTTTAGGCACTTTAAGTACTTCTTTTTGTTTATTCGTAACACATAACTTTTACCTTTTAGTTTTTACCTTTTAGTTTTCAACTCTAAGTACTTCTTCTTGTTTATTCGTAACACATAACCTTTTACCTTTTAGTTTTTACCTTTTAGTTTTCAACTCTAAGTACTTCTTTTTGTTTATCATTTATTCTCCTTTTCGCTCTTTCAAGTCTCAAGTTCTTTAAACAATTGAGCTGTTTTTCTTTTATAAATACCAATTCCAGATAACATACTTCCTAAGACCGTTGAAATTACTCCAGGTAAAAATCCAATATAAAAAGTTTCTGTAGTTATTCTAGCTTTATAAACAGAAGGAAGCATAATTGTTGCATTTTTCGTAAAAGAACTTACATCAAGTCCTTTTTCTTGTAAATAATAAGCCAAAACAAGGGCGACCATAGTTCCAATAACAGAGCCTATTATTCCTACAAGTACCGATTCATAAATTAGTGTTTTGTAGATATGTTTTTTTTCTTCTCCAATTGCTAACCTTACACCAAATTCACCATATCTGCGTAATCCTCCTAACAAACCTGCATTCCATAGAATCAGAGACATGATAATTACAAAAACAAAAGTAATTATTGCTGAAATTTTTGATGAAAAATCAACGAACATTCCCATTTCATTTTGATCCCGTAAGCTTAGCATTTTGGGTGAAAAAATATCTGTTGAATCATTATTAATTTTATTGTAAGTTGCAATTATTTCTTCACTTTTCTCCTGATCAAAATATCCTGTTTTAAAAAATCCAAGAATTTCACTTGTAGCATTTTTCATATCTAATGCTTTTCGTATATCGGTAATGTCAACAATTATAGCTCCTTTATCTAAAATTGTAGTACCAAACTCTACCATTCCTGCAATTCTAAAGTTATACATCGACAATTCACCATACATACTTGAGCCAATAAAAGTTACTTTATCTCCTATTCCTACTTTTAACTTATTGGCAAAATTTTTACTTATCAATATTTCTCCCGGATTTTTAGGAATACTTCCTTTTTTTAATGATTTTTTAATATTCAACCTTTGAAGTTCATCACTATTTTCTGAAAACAAATCAATTCCAAATCCTGTTGTTGTACCTTGAACTCTTGTTTCTCCGTTTTTATCAGGTACATCAATTAGTCCACCAAAAAGTATTCTCTCTACCCATTGTATTTCAGGATAATTCGTTTTCAAATCATTGTTAATAGATTTTATATCCATTAGTGCCAAATCATTAGGGCGTTGATTGATATTTTTTTCATACCCATTGGTAAGTATTTTTACGTGACCTGTTGAAAAATTGGCATTAAATTCAATACTCTCACCCATAATACCTGTAAGCCAAGATTGAAATAACACAGTAAGAAAAACACCTATTGATACTACAATAATTGGTAAAACACTTCTATTTCTATCTCTTATTACTCCTTTAAATAAAAATCTAATCATTGTACTTTCCCCCTTAATGCTTCTGTTGGTTTCATTTTTGAAATTTTTCTTGATGGCCAATAACTAACTATTGTTGTAGCAATCATAACAATTAATATTGTTGTTATTACTAAGCTCACTCCATATTTAGGATACATTATTTCCGCCATAGGAAGTCCATAATCATCGCCTTCCATTGGCATAGTAATACCGGTTTTTGCTTGCCACGACAAAAATGGAATTCCGTAAATAGCTCCCATTATTAAAGCAAGTACCGAATGAAAAGCACCTTCAACGGTAAATAAACCTACCACCTGAGATTTTGTCATTCCCATTGCTACATAAGTACCAATTTCTTTTTGTCTTCTAAAAATAGAAAGGATTTGAGTATCAAAAATAGCAAGTAGAGCCAGTAAAAGCAAAATACCATAAAACACAGCCCCGCCTACAGATTTCATTTTAATAAGTTCTGTAATATCCGTTAATAAAAACTTTTGACTTTTATAAATCCAATTTTCCGTTTGCATACTTTCCATAGGCTCTTTTTGAACAAAGATAGTTGCTTCATTTTTTCCTTTCATCATTTCTTGCAAACTTTCAATTGGTATCCAAATTTGACTGTTATCAACAGTTGGAGCATTGGTTTTAAAAATACCTGTAATTTTTATATTTGTAGCATCAAAGGTTCCATTTACGTCTCTCCATCTAAGCATAACATTATCACCTATTTTAAAGTCATTTGATTTTGCCATCTTAGTTCCGATAACAGCAGGAATAAAACCATCTTCAATTAAAAATTTATCAGTAGGTATTTTAAGTATGTCCTGATTTTTATCAATTCCTTTTATCAAAATACTTTGCATCCTTCCTTCGGGGTAAATGGTTCCTTGTGTTATAAGTATAGGTGTAATATTTCCACTTTTAATATGTTTTTTAAAAGCATCAGGAATTTTTGAATGACTTTCTTCAAGAGTAAAAGGGTCAAAAGGGTCATAATTTTTATTCCATAATTGTCCACCACCATATTCCCATGCAATTAAATCAGTAGTTGCTTGAGCATCCCAGCCATCAAGCATTCCTTTGTGCCAAATAATTACAACAAAGGAAAGAGACAATACAAATACAATAAGCCATGTTCTTAAGCCGGCTCCTATTAAATTTCGATATGCTAATTTTAATGCAAGCATAATTATGTCCTCCTTATTTTTTTATAATTTCATCATTTGCAACAGCTCCATCTTCCAATTTAATTGTTCTATGCAAATAACCAATTACTTTTTCATCATGTGTAGCAAAAATAAAAGTTGTTTTTAACTCTTTGTTAAGTTTTTCCATTGTTTGAATAATGTGATGAGAATTTTCTGCATCAAGGTTTGCCGTTGGTTCATCAGCAAGTACAATTTGTGGTTTTTTTACCATTGCCCTTGCAATTGCCACACGCTGACATTCACCTCCCGAAAGCTGTGCCGGTCTTGATTTCATTTTGTCAGTTATTCCAAGCCAATCAAGAGCTTCCATAACCATTTCTTTTCTTTTTGTTGCATTTATTTTCATTAAAAGTAAAGGAAATTCAACATTTTCATAAACCGTGTGTACTGCTAAAAGATTATAATTTTGAAATATGAAACCAAAATGGTATTTGCGTAATTTTGCAGATGTTTTTGCGGTTAGCTCATTAATATTTTCTCCTAAAACAATAGCTTCTCCTTCTGAAGGATTATCGAGTGAACCGATAATGTTTAACAAAGTAGTTTTGCCTGAGCCTGAGGGTCCTATAATGCCTGTAAACTCTCCTTTATTAAAATCTAAATTAATGTTATTAAGAGCAGTAAACTTTCCACTTCCCATTGAGTAGTGCTTGGCAAGCCCTTTAATAGTAATTATTTTTTCATTTTCCATTTCAATATATTTAAATGTTCATTTTTTTAATTAAAAATTATATACAGCCATCAACTGTAAGCCTTTTCCTGCAAATAAATTTTGTTCAGCGTTATAATTAAACAGCTTAAAAGATTCCGGATTCCAAAATGCCATTAAATAAAAACTCCAGTAATCATAAGTTCTTTGAAAATTAATGAATCTGTATAAGCTTTGATCATTCCAATTATAAAATACAATCGTTGATATGTTATTCATTAAATCCAAAGGATAATTAATTGAAAATGAAGAGAATTTTGCAAATTTATCACTTGCAAACAAATTATCGGATTGACTTAAATAAAAGAATTCTGTTAATACATTCAAGCCATTTCCTAATCCGAAAGTATAATCCAATCCAAGTGTAAATGAATGTTCATAAAGCATTGGACGTGGTATTTTTGTTATCTCATTCTTTTTAACAACAAGCTCAAACCAAAGCCCAACTCCTAAATCCCACTTGCCGTCTATTCCAATTTTGTTTTCGGGAAACATCCTGTGTTCTGTACTATCGAGGATAAATGAGTTTAAATTTGCTGTTCGATGGTGAATGCTAACACCTGCCTCTCCTTTTGGAATTGGAAATTGTATTCTCCCTCCTATTTCGGGTTTATCTTTTTCCGATTCAATAACTTCCCAACCTTTAATATTATCATTTCCATACAATGTCCAAATCCAAATGTTTGCATTGTTTTTAAAATAATATCTTCCGAGAATTCCATTTACTCCTGTTGTAAGTTGTAAAGGATCGCGAGGGTCAACTTGGTCGAACCACATCAATGGACGTAATATGCTTGCAGTACCGAAATTTATCTTTTGTAAGCCTACTCGTAGTTCAAATTGATTTGAACTTAATCTTGCCCATAAGCGATAGGGTCTTATATTATCAAAATTGTCTTGAAACTCCCAGTCTTTATAAAACCAAAATGTTGTTGAATTAAAAGAACCTTCAAAATCAAATTTTAGTTTTTCATTTAATGACTTTTCAATATTAATTGTAGGAATAAAACGTACACCAAATTGACAATCAACTTTTTCATTAAAGTTAAATGTTGACCAGCCATCAAGAATACCTTTTGTTGTAGTTTTAAATTTTTGTGCTTGCACTGCAAATGCAAACAACATAAGAAAAGTAATAAAACAATATTTTACAAATTTAATTTTCATTTAAATATTATCAGTTTTTGTTGGTAATATTCCATAAAAAAAGGAATACATTATTTCTTTTATCATTTCCTGAGAATTTGAATAAAGTTGTGTTAAATGTTTATAGAATGTTTTTTTACTAATAATTGCCTCAGTACATATTTCTTCAATTTTAACCCTTTTAATGCCATGCTTCCAAAAAAGTGCCTTTGCTGTTTTTAATATTTGCTTATATTTTATACCGTCAGCCTTCATTAAAAATTTATATTTTACAGTGAACAAATGTATATATTTTTTGCGAAAATAGTTAATTTTTATTAATAATAATGAGTCTTCTCTAATATGTTAGAAAAATAGAAGAATTGCCACTAAGACAGTAAGACACAAAGAATAAACAATCAAGGTAATAATTATTACTCAAGTTTCGCATTTGAATATAAAGAATTGACATTCGGAAACTTATTAAATGTCGAGTTGTGATAACATAAAGAAAATCAATAGTATAATAATTCCATAATGAATTGTTTCATACTTTGTGAT
>JAYEOP010000483.1 GCA_034723125.1 Bacteroidota bacterium
ATTTTATAGCTTTCGAATGTATTTGCCATCAATTATTTTGTTGATAATTTTGAATATCTTTTGATTGGACTGTACTACTGTTAATATCTAGGAAAAATATCATTTTTGCATGACCGACAAGACACAATCTTTGGTCGCTAATTCTAATAATGTCATATACAGGGAAATTATTATTGAATTTGAGATTTTGAATTGATTTTGTAATTTTATTAATTATTGATAGTGATCCATCATTGTTACAGGTAATAATGTTGTTGTTAAAAAGTAAGAAACTGTATATGCATCCGGTTTGTTTTGTGATTTTCAGATAATTATTAAGATTTCCCATCAAACCATTTTTTTTGTAAAATATATTTTTACAACCACTGTATAAAACAGAATCTCCATTAGGAACAAGCTTATGAATTAAACCTTTGGCGATTGCATCTTTTTCCCAGCTATTCCCATTATTTTCGGAAGAAAGAATAGTCGTCTTTGATTTTAGAAAATGATAGGCAGAAGCCATTATTTTATTGCTTTTAGGTTGCTCTAAAAGTGACCAAACAAAACTAAGATTGCTTTTCCAAACAATTTCCGGCTCTTTAACAAAGTTTGAATCAATTTTTAAAATAACTCCTTTAGGAATACCAATTTTTCCTTTTGCAATTCTGTAGTAGCCTCCTGCAACCAAAATGTTTCCATTTTTTGTTATGAGCATATCATAAAAAGCAACTTTTTTAAAATGTTTGTTGAATTCATATTTCTTTATTTTAGATGTGGAGATGCAATATTTGTAAATTTTACCGTCAGCAGTTGATATTAAAACATAATCATTATGTTTTAATATTTTAAGAATTGTAGAGTTGCTGTTTGCGTATTTTATATTTTCAATATTTCCTAAGGTGTCAATTTTTATCAAAATGCCTGATTTACCACCTGTCCAAAATTCATTATCGTTTATTTTACAAATATCGTAAAGGCTAAATTCTGTAGTTTCTCCCTTGTTCAACATTTGTATCTTTTGCCCATAACTTTTGTGAAAAGCTAAAAAGTCTAAGAGTAAGACAAAAATGAAAATGATATTTTTATAAAAAAGAGGCTTCATTAAATCAATTTAAAAAAGAGTAAATATATGATATTTTAGTGAAAAAACAAATAAGCAATAAAAATTGCTGCGATAATTCCTGTAACATCAGCAATTAGTCCGCAGGTAACTGCATATCTTGTTCGTTTAATATTTACTGCACCAAAATAAACTGCAAGTGTATAAAAAGTAGTTTCGGTAGAACCTTGGAAAGTTGAAGCTAATTTGCCGACAAAAGAGTCAGCACCGTATGTTTGCATGCTTTCAACCATCATTCCCCTAGCACCACTGCCGCTTAGTGGTTTCATGATTGCTGTTGGTAAGGCAGGGACAAAGTCTGTGTTTACTCCTAAAAGTGCAAAAAATTTCCCAATTCCGTCAACCATGATGTTCATTGCCCCTGAAGCTCTAAAAACTCCTATTGCTACTAACATTGCTACTAAGTATGGAATGATTTTTATCGCAACTGAAAAGCCATCTTTTGCACCGTCAATGAATGTTTCGTAAATATTTATTTTTTTGCGTAAAGCAAGACTAATAAAAGAAATAATTATGGTAAATAAAATGAGATTTCCTAAAACTGTTGAAATACTACTAATTTTTTCTTGAGGTAATCCTGAGAAATAAAAAATTATTGCTGTTATAAATAATGTAGCTGTCCCCAAATAAGCAAGAATCGTTTTGTTAAAAAGATTTATTTTTTGAAAAATAGAAACAGAAATTAATCCTGCTAAGGTTGAAAAATAAGTAGCAAGTAGTATAGGAATAAAAATATCGGAAGGATTTGCAGCACCTCCTGCTGCTCTCAAAGCCATAATGCTAATTGGAATAATTGTTAGCCCTGAAGTGTTAAGAACAATAAACATTATTTGTGCATTTGAAGCAGTATCTTTAGTTTTGTTAACCTCCTGAAGTTGGGTCATAGCTTTTAATCCCAAAGGTGTGGCTGCATTATCCAACCCAAGCATGTTAGCAGCAAAATTCATTATCATTGAGCCATGTGCAGGATGACTTTCAGGTATTTCGGGAAATAGTTTTTTAAAAAAAGGTCGGAATATTCTTGATAATACATTTACAGCTCCTCCTTTTTCACCAATATTCATAATCCCAAGCCACAGAGACATAATACCAATAAGATAAATGGATATTTTAACGCTGGTTTCTGCCATGTCAAAAGTGCTTTGGATGATGTTGGGGAATACTTCTGCATCACCAAAAAAAATCAGGCGTATCAAGGCAACAACAAATGCAATAAGAAAAAATGCAATCCAGATGTAATTTAAAACCATTCTTTTGTTTTAATTTTGGGATTCAAAGGTATTGAATATTATTTTTTCTGATGTTTTGAATTAAAAAAATAATTTGAAAAAAAAATTATTGTATCTGTTTTTATTTAAATTTGTTTTAATACCTTTGTTTAAACAAATTGAATCTAAATATTTTTTGTTTTGATTAAAATATTCTAAAATGAAAATCAGAAAGCAATTATTTTTAAGTTTTTTATTTATAACTTTTTTTGTTCCGTTTTTTTTGTCAGCACAAATGAAAGTTTTATCAGGTTTTGAGGGTGGTTCTTATTTCCAAATGGCTAATGAACTCAATATGATTACAGATGTTGAACTAAAGGTTATACCTACCGAAGGGAGTCGTGATAATTTTTTCAAACTTAAATCAAACAATGCTGATATTGCTTTTTTACAATATGATGTGCTTTTTTACCAAACAGGATACATGAAGGATGAAAGTAAAAGTGTAAAAAAAATGAAAATACTTCTTCCTCTTGGTTATGAAGAAATTCATTTAATTACAAAAAAAGATTCTCGGATAAGAACTATAAAAGATTTAAAACGAAAAAAAGTAGGCGTTGGTTCTAAACTGCAAGGTACAATAGTAACATCAGGTTATATCCGGAAAAAATTAAATGGAAAATGGAAGGAAGTTCGAATACCTTTTGACGATGCACTAGAATCATTGGAAAAAGGAAGAATTGATGCATTTTTCTTTGTCGGTTCAGCACCGGTAAAAAAATTGAATACACTAACAGGAAGTCTTAAGGATAACCTAAAATTGATTCCGATAACAAATCCGAAACTAAATGATTATTATGCAAAAACTACAATAAAAGCGGGTACATACAATTGGCTCAATAATGATATTGAAACATATTCGGTACGATATGCTCTGGTTACTAATACGATAAATGAAACAATTGAAGATAAAGAGTATTTAAGAAACCTGCTGGATGATATCAAGAATAATATTGATGTTTTGAAAAAAGACGGTCATAGAATGTGGGGAAATGTTGATTTTAATTTTGACAGAATATTATGGGATATTCATCCTATTTCCGTTGAAATTTTTAATTTAGAAAAAAAAGAACATAAATTTTAAAATAATTTGTTTGTTTAATAAAATAGTTTATCTTTGCCATTGAATAATTATAAGTAAAAAAAATAAAATTGAACTAAATATAATGAAAAAAATTATAGTATTATTGATGATAGTTAGTTTGTTGAGTTGTGTTGGAATAACCGCATTATATGCACAACCATTACCTCCACCAGCTACAGCCCCTATTTCAGGTGGTTTAGGGATACTTATTATCTCAGGTATTGTTTATGGTTTAAAAAAATATTTTTCAAAAAATAAAAAATAATCATTATTTAGTTTATTCTTTACTAATTTAATATTCAGCCTATAATCCCACTGTGGGAAATAAAATAACTACTAAAATAAAAATTCAAATTTCAAACATTTTTCAAATAAAATGTTTGATTTAATTGACATACATTTAAATATTTCTGTAAATTTGAAACTAATTAAATATTTTTCAAATGAAAACTTATCAATCGAAATCAATTAGTAAAAAGACATTTATTCTAACATTTTTATTAATAACAGTTTTTTCATTAACAATTTTTTCTCAAACTGATGAAAAAATTGAACAGCTTGATAAATATTTTGAAGAAGCTATAAAGGAATGGAATGTTCCTGGTATGGCTGTAGCAATTGTAAAAAAGAATGAAGTGATTTTGTCAAAAGGATATGGAGTACGAACTATTAATGTTAATAAAAAGATTGATAAAAACACATTGTTTCCAATTGCATCGATAACAAAGTCATTTACAAGTGCCGCAATTGCATCTTTAGTTGATGAAGGAAAGTTATCATGGGATGATCCTGTAAGAAAGTATTTGCCGTATTTTAAATTATATGATCCTTACGTTTCAGAAAATATGAAAGTGCGAGATCTTTTATGTCATAGGTCAGGATTAAAAACTTTTAGTGGAGATTTATTATGGTATGGTTCAAGCTATTCAAGAGAGGAAGTGTTAAGACGAGCAAGGTTTTTGAAACCCGAATATGGTTTTCGTGAGCATTTTGGATATTCAAATATTATGTATATCGCAGCAGGAGAGGTGGTTGAGATGGTTAGTGGAAAATCGTGGGACGAGTATATCAATGAAAAGTTTTTTGAACCGCTTGGGATGGCAAAATCAAATACTTCTTTGACAGAATTAAAAAAATATAAAAATATTGCCCGACCTCATACAGAAAAAGATGGGAAAGTTATTGAGATTCCTTATTTAAATTGGGATAATGTTGGAGGTGCCGGTGCAATTAATTCTAATGTTAATGAGATGGCACAGTGGATTAAACTTCAATTAAATAACGGGAGTTTGGATGGTAAAAAATATTTTAGTAGGAAATCTAGTGAAGAGATGTGGTCAGCTCATACGGTTCAGGCGGTTAGTAGAAGTATTTTATGGCCTTCTAATCATTTTAAGGCTTATGGTCTTGGCTGGGGATTGTTTGATTATCATGGAAAAAAAATTGTAGGACATAGTGGGGGATATGATGGGATTATCTCATATATTGCTTTGGTTCCTGAAGAAGATTTGGGCTTTATAATTTTAACAAATAAAAATTCTGCACTTTATTATGCAATGTTTTATAAAATATTAGACGTATTTATTGGTGATATTGATAAAGATTGGAGTAAGATAATTCATGAAATTGTTATGAGTAGGGATGAAGCAAATAAAGAGAAAAAAAATAGTGAAATCTTAAAAGAAACTAAGCCAATATTAGATTTAAAAGAATATACAGGTATTTATGGAGGTAAACTTTATGGTAATTCTGAGATTTTTATAAAAGACGGAAAGCTTTACTTGAAATTTTTACCATCTCCAAAATTTGTAGGAGAACTTAAACATTATAAATATAATACCTTTGAAATTGAATTTGAATATTTCCCAAGTCTTCCAAAGGGAAAGGTTCATTTTTTAATTGATGAAAATGGGAAAACCGAAGAACTTAGAATCGATGTTCCTAATCCTGATTTCGATTTTACTGAATTAAAGTTTCTTCGTTTGTAATTGTTGAGTCCAATCTAAAAAGTTTGAAAATAGGGATTGCCTCAAAGACACAAAAGGGATACAATCAATACAAAAATTTTTGTAAATTATTTGTTTCTATACATCTGTGGTTAAAATTGCTTTTGGAGTGTATCCATTGTTACTTTTTTTAAAAAAATGGGAACAAAATATTATTCATTGAATTTTAAGAGTAATTTCCTAACTTTCTTGGTGGAATTAAAAATAAATAATTGCAGGAAAATTCCAAAAATGAAACAAAAACTTCCATTTATGAGATTTTTACCAAATGGTATAAACACAGTGAAACAGATAGATATAAGATTGGCATGATATTATTATGAAAAAAAAGTCAAAAAAATTTGCATTTGCTTTTTTGCCTGCCATATATTTGTTATAGAAAAAAAAGTTGAAAAAACTAATTCTATAAAAGCTAACATTAACAAGTGAAAAAACAAATACTATGAAACATTTAATAAAAACAATCAGAAATGCAAGATTATTTCTTACAATATCTATCTTATTGATATCGAATGTTGTTATTGCACAAAGTGAATATTCAATAGATTTTGCACATAATAATGGGTATATACATATTAATGACAATTCCGTTTTAGATATTAATAGTGCAGGAACAATAGAATCATGGATAGAAATTTCTGCATTTCCATCTTCAGGACAAGTATCAGCAGCTATCATTCATAAAGGAGATCTTACAAATGAAAATGACAAGGCTTATTCATTATTAATATATAGCGATAATAAAATTGGTTTAAGTTTTTTTGATGCAAGTAGTATTGAGCATTCTATAAAAACTACTTCTACTTTTACTGTGGGTTATTGTGGCCATATTTCCGCAACTTGGAATGGAAGTGAAATAAAAATTTATGTTAATGGTAGTCTTGATAATTCAGCTACTTGTAGTGCTTATCCAAGAATAACTACAGCAGGAGTGAATGTTGGTGCAAAGTTTACATCCAATTATAATCAAACTTATAAGAATTATGCTTTTAATGGAAAAATCGATGAGGTTAGAATTTGGAATATAGAATTGAACCAAATTGAAATTCAGACAAGAATGTATGAATCAATTACATCAGCTACAGAAAGTCAACATCAAACAGAAGGTGGTACAAATCATTGGATTAATCTTGTTGGGTATTGGGGTTTTGAAACAGGGAATAATACAACTGTAGTAGATAATTCAAGTAATTCAAATAATGGAATTTTTATTGTTGCTCCTTTAACAAATAATTTGCCTGAATGGAGTTACCCCGGTTTTCCAATGGCAAAGTGGATAGGAAGCACAAGTAATAATTGGAATACAAGTTCTAACTGGAGTACAGGAATTGTTCCTGACGAAAATTATAATGCTGTTATTGGATGTGATAATAGAGCAGATGTAAATGATAATAAATCATGTCATAATTTAGTGATTTTACCGTCAGCTTCACTTACAATTTCATTAACAAAAACATTAACTGTTAATGGTGATTTGACAATTAAAACTAGTGATACTATGGTTGGGTCATTAATAAATTATGGAGATATTGTAATTGTGGGAACTTCAACTTTTGAAAGATTTATTGAAAGAGATGGGTGGCATTATATTTCTTCGCCTATTAGCAATGGTTCAACAAATTTATTGTGGGGTGCTGCTGTTTATTCTTACAGTGAATCTTACGATAGATGGGAAAGTCATGGTTCTGGAGAATCATTAACACCAATGAAAGGTTTTGATGTGTATTATAGATATGATCAAATTATTAAATTTAGAGGTACTCTTAATAAATCAAATTACACAACAACTGTTGCAAATTATAAAACAGGATGGAATTTTGTAGGGAATCCTTATCCGTCAACAATTGATTGGGATGCAACCTCAGGATGGATAAAAACTTATATTGAAAACTCAATTTATTTTTGGGATGCTGATTTAGAAACTTATGTTGCTTATGTTGGTGGCTCAGGTATAAATGGTGGTTCAAGATACATTCCTCCAACTCAAGCATTTTGGGTAAAATGTAACAGTCCTTACGGAACAGGTACTTTGGGAATGACCCCTGCGATTAGAGTACATGATAATTATTCCAAATTTAGAACTGAAAAAGTTAATAATGAATTGAAAATAAAATTATCAGGAAATAATTATTCTGATGAAACTGTAATTAGATTTAACGAAAATGCCAGCGAAGATTTTGATAATAATTTTGATGCTGAAAAAATGTTTAGCAGTAATGTTAGTGTACCTCAAATTTATTCTACTTTTTCATCAGAAGAAATTTATTCAATAAATACTTTACAGAATTTAAATAATGATGTTTCTGTTCCATTATTAGTAAAAATTGGTGTAGCAGGAAAGTATAAGTTCACATTTTTAGCAAATGAATTTAATGAAGGGGTAAATATTTTTATAGAAGATAAATATGAGAATAGAATTCATAATTTGAATTCCGGAACTTATATTTTTAATTCAATATCAGGTACTTTTGAAGATAGATTTGTGATTCATTTTTTGAAATCACAAATAATAGCTGATAACAATACTAATAAATCAAATTCAATTGAAGAGGATAATAGCTTTAGTCCAATAATTTATTCCTTTGAAAAAAATATTTATATTGACATGAGTACAACTGAACTATCTGAAGCTCAGCTTTGTGTTTATAACACATTAGGGCAAAAGATAATTAGTGAGGAAATTAATGGACATCAAATGTCAAAAATATCAATTGAAGATGCTGTAGGATATTATATTGTAAAATTAATAACAGAAGAAAAAACTTATTCGGAAAAGATATACTTAACTAAATAAATTCAAGTTTTACTTAACCAATAAAACCATTTATCATGAAAAAAGAATTTGCATCATATTTCGTAGCATTATTGTCAATACTGGTGATTTCAACATTAAATGTTATTGCATTTTATTTTTTGTTAACAATTTAAAACTCATGTTTGCTTAACCAATAAATTGCCAGTATTTTTAGTGTAAGTGTTTTTAGCTTTGAGACCTCCAATATTTTGGAGGTCTCTTTTTTTCGTTTTAT
>JAYEOP010000484.1 GCA_034723125.1 Bacteroidota bacterium
GTTTTTAAATCATTTCTAAGATTTTTTGCAGCATCAGCAGTTGGATAATAATTAGTTGTAATAAATGAAAAAGTCCCCCTTTCTTTTAATGTATCCAGTGCTAAATGAAAAAAGAAATAAAATATATCAATTTTTCTTTGATAAAATCGTTTACTTAAAGAGCCTATAGCTAGTTGTCTGAAAATATCTTTATTTCCTTTTTCGCCAATATAAGGCGGGTTCCCAATCACCACATCAAAACCACTTTTAATATCAAACATCCATTCGGGGTCAAAAAATGGAGAAGAAGCATTTTGGTCATAAGGATCCCAGTTTGCTAATTTTTCGGCTTCATACAATGGCAATCCCTTATCCTTTAAAATATCGGCAATATTATGTCGTAGCTCTTCATCTTTTTGGCGGTATTTTAATTTGGTATCTTTCGTTCGGGCATTAAAAAGTTTATGTCGTACTTTTTTGAGTTTGTTCTCCAGTTTTTTAACCTCATCAGTATAAAACAGAGAGTTCTCTTTTTGTATTCCAATAAGTGTATTTGCTGTAACAAAACGGGTTTCAAGGTTTGGTAAAGGACGAATACCAAAGTTAGGTTCGTCAGGTTGTACTTTTTGGTCAACTACAAGTGAAATAAAGAACCGCAGTTTAGAAATTTGCGTAGCAATGGGTTGTATGTCCACACCATAAATGCAGTTTTCAATCAGGTATAGTTTCCGTGCAAAATCGGGATCGTTTACCTTTTCGTCAAAAGCATTGTTTATTTCAATAAGTTTTTGCTCTCGTTCTTTTTTATTTTCAATTCCATAAGCATCTTCAGTTTCAGCCATTGCTTTTTCCAATTGTACCTCTTTACAGAGTTCATTGTCGGAGTCTAACTTTTGAAGTATGTGCACCATTTTTTGCAACACTCCCATGGGGAAGGCACCGGAGCCGGCAGCAGGGTCAAGTATTTTTGCTTTATCTAAAGCTTTTATAATTTGGCTTTGTATTTCGGGGTTGTTTTTAAAAGGATTTGTTTCGTCAAAAGAAAAGAGTTGGTGTAACATTGTATCCAAAGCATCCTTGCTTTGGTCTTTGTTGAAGCTGGAAACATCTTTGTTTCTAGAAGTGTTAAAGCTAGAAGCTTCAACTACAATGTTGGCTTTAGTTGGATTTTGTCTGATATAGTGACGAATCGCTTTTAGAGCATCCTCATTCCTAACGATATGATCATAACTTTCATGCATCCAAAGTTGCCCGGATAAGTTTTCAAATTTATTAATCTCATTTGCAGTAAACGATTTCCATGAATGAAGAATATTGCTCAGTTTATTATCTGCAATAGGTTTTACCAAAACATGAACATGGTTCGGCATAACAACCCATTCATCTAAAATATAGCGATCTCCAGCGAAATACTTTATTGCATTGGCTACTATTGTAGCATTTTCTTTTTTCTTTAATAAACAACTGCCATAGCCGGCATTCATCCATTGTTCAACCCGCTCGTTAAACAAACGATTATATTCTTTCCATTCATCTTTAGAATAGTCCTTTTTATCTTTATTTTTTTTCTGCCAATTTTCCCTGTCGATTTTAAGTTGTTCAGCTTTTTCTTTTGGGATTGAATCTGCTAATCTAAATGTAACATGATAGAAAACTTCCTTTTGTTGCCAATGAGGCAATTTCCCTTCTTTTATTTCTATTTCATCGTTGGGGTTGAAGAATACATTTCCAGTTTTATCTATATATTGGGTTGATAAGCCATCTGATATATCGAAGTTGGAAGCTTCGAGTACATTTTTCAGATAGGCAATTAAACTTTCGTCCACCATATAATTAACAATCTCGCGTGGTGTATAAAAGGAACCTGTTTGTTTACGAGCAGTAGTTTTGGTTTCAGGATTATAACTTGCCAAAAGATTTTCGAATACTTTACCCAATAATTCAGGGTCGAGGGCTACATCTTCTTCAATTGGCGTATTTTCGGTAATGGTAAATTTATAGGATTTAAGTATTTCAAGCAGACCTTTTGTTTTGGCATTTTTATACACTTTTGCTTTGCTTCCAAAATCATCACTTAAATCTACGTCTTCATCCACATCAAAAAACAGGTAATCAGGAACAACAAGGGTATTGTCAAGCCTATCGGAAAATCCGTCAATGTATATTATCTTGTCTCCTCCCTTCTTTCCTTTAATGGTTTCGTGCGGTTTGTCGAGACACTCAAAAAGTCCACCATTCATAAAAGGTACTATATCTTCCATTAGTTGCACAAAGTAATCAGGGTTTTTGAAATAGGATTGGTAACGCATTAAATTGGTTACATTTTGGTGCTGTTTGTCTTTGCGGAATTCACGTTTGCCCATTTCCTTGTTAAGGGTAGCAAAAAACAGGTTTTGCAAAATAGCACGGTAGTATTTGCTGTTATGTTTTCCGGTTGAAAAAATGCCATGTGGCTTTTGTGGGGTAAAATCATCAATTAGTTTATCGCCAATTGTTTGTTCATCAAATATCTCTTCAGGTATCAGTTTCTTTTCTTTAATAAACCAGATAAATAAAATACGGGTAAGCAAACGAATTACATTTTTTCCTTTATGCTCCTTTATGGCTTCTTTTAGTTTCGCTTCGTCACCATCAATATTTTCATCAAGTATTTTTGGTTGATTTGGGAAACTGACTTCTTTGATAGCCCAGAAATACCAGTTTTGCAATTCCTGATAGAACTTCTTATTAAGAATACTAACACTAAAGACTTCCTGCCAATAGTTGTAGAGTTTTGCAAATGTATCAACCTGTTTTGTTCCTGATGTTGGAATTTTCAGTTGGTTAATAATATCTTCATGTCCTCTATGTGGTTTCTTAATATTAATGTCACGTAACAAAGAAACCTTACCTGCTTTTTCGCCCTCGCGCCATTCCTGTTTATATTTTAATCTTTCGGTATTTGCAAAGGCCAGATAGTCAGAAATATTATCATGATACTTAAAAACCAAAACAACCGGTGTATAATAAAACTCTCGGTTAAAAGCTCGGGATATTTCAGCCAATTGTGATCGAGTTGGTAGTAAGTTGTTATCTCTTTGATTAAGGGTTATTCCAAAAATCAATACGCCATCGTAATCCGATTTTATTTGGCTTGCAGAAAGACTCTGATTTCCTTCAAAAGCAGCATCGTCCACCATTCCAACAAAATACACATCATCAACTAGATTAAACGTGTAATTTTCCCTATAAGTCAATGGAGATAATATTTTTGTTATGGTTGTGGGTTCGTCAGACACATAGTTCATTGGAACTTTAAGTTCGTGAAACAATGCTTTTACAGCATTAAGAAAATCTATTTCTTTGAATAATGTTAGTTTCATAATCTAGATAAGGTTTTTTAATTCATTATCAATATATTTTTCCAATTGCTCTTTGCTTGGCAGTTGTATCAGATATTGCTGAACAAAAAGATTTTCATCCATACCTGCAGTAGCATATTTCACCAAAGCATGATCTTTGTCGGCAACAAGTAATATGCCCACAGGGGCATTATCGTTTGTTTCAATTATTTTATCTTTATAGTAATTCAAATAAGTATTCAACTGCCCAATATCTCCATGATTGAACTCTCCAATTTTTAAATCAACCAATACATGAGATTTAAGAATCCGGTGATAAAAGACTAAATCAATAAAATAGTATTTCTCACCAATAAGGATTCTTTTTTGTCGTGCTTCAAAACAGAAGCCATTTCCCATCTCAATAATAAATTCCTGCAAATGGTCTAAGAGGGCAGTTTCCAAATCCGATTCTTCAACAACATCTTTAATCTTCAGATCAAGAAATTCAAAAGCATAGATGTTTTTAATTATGTCGGTTGCTTTTTGTGCCAAGGTCTTTTCCTGAACTATTTCTGATAGTTTCTCAGGTTTGGCAGATAGCCCGCTTCTCTCATAATACAAACTCGCAATTTGTCTTTTTAGTTCTCTAACGCTCCAGATTCCTTTAATGCATTCTATTTCATAAAAGGTACGCTTTAAATCATCATCAATACGAATAAGTTGCTCGAGATGAGTGTATGAAAGTTTGGTGATAATGTATTTGCCTATAACTCTGTTTTCAAGTTTCTTAGTTTTGGTGGTCAGTGCCCCCCTTTTTTGAGTTTCTTGCAATTGTGTGGTTACCGACCCCATATTTAAATTTTCCAATTGTGTGGTCAGTGACCCCAATTTTGATTTTTCTAAAAGAAAATCTCTCACTTGAGGATAAGATCCATAGAATAATTTAAAATTATGCAATGATCTAACATCTATTCCTTTTATATTTTTAAGTTCTTTTGCAATGCTTGGAATTAGTTTTTTACCATATTCCGCTCTATCATTACCATTTTGCTCATACTCAACAATATAATATCCAATTAACCAGTTGCGAATAGTTAATGCTTGATTTACAGAATTTACAGCATTTTGTTGCAATTGCTTATGTGCAATTGAAATATTTTCAACGAGTAACCTGAAGTCTTTCATAATTTAAATTGTTACTAAAAACCAAGTAATTAAATCAAAATTATCCAATTTGTATTTTTCGCTGGTTTTAACATTCTGTTTCACGCGTTCAATTGCACTCTTGTCACCTTTACGCAGTTTTGCAAGCAAGTCTGTTGCTTCTTTTCCCATTTTCTTTTCAACAGTTCCATCTTCCTGTTTTTCTTCTTCAACGGCTTGTGATTTAATCCATTTATTAATTGTCTCAACAAGTTCCTGAATTGCGTTTTCTTCACCTTTATCAATATTCGTAGGAACAACTCTTTTTTTTTCTTTATGAAAAGTTAAAGCATCAAGCACTTCTTTTTGATTCAACAAAACAGGAATCCCATCTTTATTGATGTAAATAAGATTGTAGTATTGATAATTGTAATTTGTTGTTTTGGGTGGCTTTGCAGGATAACCCAATAGAGCAATAATACCTGATTCATTGCAAACTTCTTTCTCTGCAACAAAACCTGTGTAAACTCCATTTGGCATTTTTTCGTATTTCTTTTGATGTTCATTTAATTCAGCCAATAAATCCTGTCTGTATTTCTCCATAGAAAGATTATCAAAGCCCAAACTTTGTTCGCTAACTTCAATATCATCCCAAGACATTTGCATTTGCTCCATCATTCGGGCTTTCATCTTGTTCTCAAGATTTTCGTCATCTGCCATTTCTTTAAAAGAATCAGAAAACTCCAATTGCACTTCCGAGCCTGCCAATTTCATTGCTGCCATACGGTGTTCAATTCGTCCTTGAAGTTTTAAGTATGAATTGATATTATTTGATGGCCAGAAATTAATCCCAAAAATTTCAGAATTAGGAGAGCCTAAACGGTCAATACGACCCATTCTTTGAATAATTCTAACAGGATTCCAATGGATATCATAATTCACAACCGTATCAGCATCTTGTAAGTTTTGACCTTCACTCAAAGCATCTGTTGCAATTAGAATATCAATAGGATTTTTAATTTGTTGATAGGTTTTTTCATCATTAGTTGAAATCCACTCAATCCATTCTTCGTATTGTTCTTTTTCAGAAAGAGAATCTGAACTTGGTTCAAATGCCCATTCTTTCTCTTTAAATAACTTGGTATAGGGAGTAAACCTTTCAAGAATGGGTTCAAAGTTTTTATGTTCAGCATCTGAATCATCTGTTTTTGAACCAGTACCACTTACCACAGCTATTTTGCTGAATCCTCTTAATTTAAGTTGCTTAAACAAATATTCAGCAGTATCTCTGTAAACGGTAAATATTACTAATTTCTGATTGTTATTATTTAAACCGGATTTTCTTTTTGAAATAATTCTATTGATTAAGACTTGTAATTTATCATCAGCACTTTTGTGGTTATTGGGTTTGATTGTTTCTTTTTTCAATTCACCAGCAAAGCGTTGCATATTAACCAAAAGATTATCCAACGCATCAATATCTTTCTTTAAATCCTTTTTATACCATTTTAGGTTACCGGCATCATCAATATCAGATAACTTGATTTTTCGTTTTTTACCAAGAGTAAATTCTTCAATTTCATCTTCTAATTCATCTCCTTCAAAAACATCAACATCATCAATTAATTCTTCGTTCTCTTTGTTTTCTTCATAGGCTTTAATTCTACCGAGGGCATTTTGATGATGATTTAATATTTTCTCAACAGTAGATTGAAAAGAATACCAAGACGATTCCAACCTTTTTACCATTAAAATGTACATCATTTTAACAAGGAATTTATCACGCTGAACTTCGTCTTCAATAACAGAAACTTCTGATTTACCTTTCTTTTTTGCTTTTTGCCTTTCTTTTTTTTCTTTCAAAGATTCTGCATAAAATGCAGGTTGATATCCAGATAGCATTGGCGGGAAATGGTCAAAAAGTTCCTCGAAACTATCAAAGTTTCCCATCTCTTTTGGCGTAACAAAAATATTATCTGGTTTTGCTTTTATTGGAAAATCAAGACCTGTTTGTTGACCTTCAATCATAGTACGGGTGCGTGCTACTGTAAGCGAATCGGTTAGCGTAAAAAAGTTTGATGGTAGTTTTTTTATAAATTCTCCAATATGTGGGTTTGTTTCTTTTCGCCAATCATTAAATGCTTTTTGTGCTGAACGAAATGTATAATCTATGTTTCTAATCCCAAGAGTTTCATCAAAACCATGAACATTTCCCTGAACCATTAATTTAAACTGGTTTCTAATGTCGTTAAGTGAATTATTAATAGGCGTTGCTGATAGCATAAGAACTTTTATGTCTTCGTTCTGCTTCAGTATTTCATCAACAAAAAACTTATATCTTTTTGATTTGTCATTTCTCAGATTATGGCTTTCATCAATTACAATCAATTTTGGCTTGTCATTAATAAATAATGTATCTGCAAGTTCTGCCCGATACTTTTCTTTGTCCATTCTGTCAAATTCCAGGTCTGTATGGAATCGGATAAAATACTCTAATTTGTCTCGCTCAAATTTTGATTCCTGATTTTTTCTGTAGCGATTCCAATTATGCTGTAATTTCTTTGGGCACAGCAAAATAATTTCTCTACCCTGAAGTTGAAAAAACTTCATTACAGCCAATGCACTCCAAGTTTTACCCAAACCAACCGCATCGGCAAGAATTACCCCGTTATATTTCTGAAGCATTTTTATTAGACTTAAAACACCTTTCTGTTGAAAATCATAAAGCGTATTAAAAACCACTGAGTTTTCAAGTCTTCCAACTTGTTTAGCAAAATCAGGGTCATTTTGGTCATTCAAAATCTGGTTGCCAAATAATTCAAAAAGCACTTTGTAATAAAGTTCTTTTGGTGTGTATTTAATAAATATCTTTTCTATCTCTTCAATTAAGTATTGCTTAAATGGTTTTGTATATTTCTTCCCATTCTCGTCAGTAAGCGTTTTGTTTTTGTGGGCTTGTGGTTTAGTCCAAAGAGTTTCAAACCAAGTTGCTAATTCTTTATATTGTAAGCTATCGCCAGTTTCTGCAATATTTAATTCAACATTATTTGTAGTTTTAAGTCCTATTCCTGCTTCTGTCAAATTCGAACTTCCTGAGACAAAATATTTAAGTCTATCGTCATTCTTAGCACTATGTAAATAAGCTTTAGCATGACAAAAGTTTGGTTCTAATGTTTTCGCTTCTACATTTTCTTTTTTAAGAAAACTAACAGCCTCTTTAGCCAATGCACTTAGTTTTAAAGCTGCTTTAACTGAAATGTTTTCATTCATTAAGTCAAGAGTCCTGTCTTTTACTTCGTCAACATTTACAATATCTCCAAGTACGAATCTAAAATGGTCAATTTTCTCATTTGTAGTTTTTGAAAGAAAAGCAAGTGCTCCAATAGTAAAATATCCTGTAACAATATCCATTTTGCCTTCTTCTGTGCGTTTGGCAATCCATTCATGAACTTTGTAATTTTTGTTTTCGTTATCAATTAACATTCTAATTCAGTTTATTTTGTTAGTGCGTATGCAAAAAAATAGCTTCCCGAAATAAAATCGTGACAGGTTTTTTGGAGTTTGCCAGTGTGCCTGCCTGTGCAATACACGCAGACAGGTCGACAAAAAACCAAGCCCGCCTGCGGAACGGGCAGGTGTGCAATTGGTACGGTGGTTTCCCAAATTATCCCAAAGGGCAAAAGCTGGTCGGCAAAAACAAAATATTTCCTGTCAGTCAATTTTTTAATTATATGTTTTATTTCTTGTTTCAATATTTTCAATTTATGTTCTACGGTTTCTCTTTCTTTGCCTTGCAGGTAATGAGTAGATATAATCACAAGTAATTATATTTCCATTATTTATTTTGTTAAAAAATTCCATAATTCAATATTATCCAATGGTTTATAGATTTCATCTGCCTGTGCGAGGTACGCAGACAGGTCAAATCCCTTGTTTGTAATAACTAAGTATAAATTTCTGTAGTTTTAATATTTTCATACCCTAATAAATTTTGAATGTATATTAAACCTATTCGCAAATATAATATAATTTGTACTAT
>JAYEOP010000485.1 GCA_034723125.1 Bacteroidota bacterium
TTTATTCAAAATTTAGAATTCATAATTTTTAGTTTTTAGTTTTTAACTTTTAGTTCTTTAGGCACTTCTTATTATTACACTAATTAAAAGCTTCTATTTGCTTAAAAACATGAATAACACAATTCACATTATTAACAAATTATTACCTTTGCAAAATATAAAAAAACACAAAAATTTAATAAAACTAAAAGAATAATGGAAACTACAAAAACACAAATGATAGATGGGAAACTACAAGTTCCTTTAAATCCAACAATTCCTTTTATTGAAGGTGATGGAACAGGACCTGATATATGGAGGGCATCTCAAAAAGTTTTTGATGCAGCAGTTGAAAAAGCTTATAATGGAAAAAGAAAAATTACATGGAAAGAAGTTTATGCCGGTGAAAATTCATTTAACAGAACTGGTGAATGGCTACCTGAAGAAACTGTCAATGACTTCAAAAAATATTTAATTAGCATCAAAGGACCACTCACAACACCTATCGGTGGCGGAATACGTTCTTTAAATGTTGCTTTACGTCAAGCACTCGACCTTTATGTTTGCCTACGACCTGTAAAATATGTTGAAGGAGTTCCTTCTCCTGTAAAAAAGCCACAAGATGTTGATATGGTTATTTTTCGTGAAAATACTGAAGATATTTATGCAGGTATTGAGTGGGAAAATGGAAGTAAAGAAGTAAAGAAAGTTATTGATTTTTTACAAAATGAAATGGGTGTAACAAACATAAAATTTCCTGAAACATCGGGAATTGGAATAAAACCCGTATCAAGTGAAGGTTCAAAAAGATTAGTAAATGCAGCTATAGAATATGCTCTTAACGAAAACCGTAAATCTGTAACTTTTGTTCACAAAGGCAACATCATGAAATTTACAGAAGGTGCATTTAAAAGCTGGGGATACGAAACAGCTACTACTAATTATAGAAACAAAGTAGTTACTCAAAGGGAAAGCTGGATAATCGCAAACAAAGATGCAAATCCAAATTTGTCAAATGAAGAAAATGCAAAAATGACAGATCCGGGCTATGACTTGATGACCAAAGATCAGAAGAAAGAAAAAGTTGAAGAAGTTGAAAAAGTAATGGAACTAATGCCTACACACGGCAATGGTAAATGGAAAGAAATGTTACTGATAAAAGATACTATTGCAGATATCACTCTACAACAAGTTCTTTCAAGAGCAAAAGAATTTGATGTTATTGCAACATTAAATCTCAACGGAGATTATCTTTCTGATGCACTTGCAGCACAAGTTGGAGGAATTGGTATTGCTCCCGGAGCAAACATCAATTACAAAACAGGTCATGCTATTTTTGAAGCAACTCACGGTACTGCTCCAAAATACGCAAACCTTGACAAGGTAAATCCCGGTTCTTTAATTATTTCAGGAGCAATGATGTTCAAATATATGGAATGGAATGAAGTTCATGACATGATTTGGAACTCTTTGGAAAAAACAATTTCTCAGAAAAAAGTTACTTACGATTTCCATAGATTAATGGAAGGAGCTGAATTACATAAATGTTCAGAATTTGCTGATGCAATGATAGCAAACATGTAAGAATCATCTTACAATTATTTCTAAACCCCTCCTTGCTACCTGCATTGAGGGGTTTTTTATGCAAGGTTGTTTAATATTGAAACAATTAAAAATGTATTTCCAAATCCTGCAAAAGATTTTGTGAATGATGGAATAATTGAAGAAAAGTCAACGCTATTCAGGCAAGCACATGGTCAAGACTGAAGACTATCATCTAACTAAAGCTGCTACCTATTGATTATCTGTTATTAAAGAATTTACCAATTTAAGTGCTTTTTCAAGTTTTTTTCCAATTTATCCTTAGTCTGTAGCAAAGGAAATTGTAAAATGGGGGTTAAGGATTTTCTGTTG
>JAYEOP010000486.1 GCA_034723125.1 Bacteroidota bacterium
TAATCAAATTTTGGTATGAAGTTTTGTAACTCATTATCAATATTTCCAAAGTATTCTTCAAATCCTTTATTATCCCATTTTTTCTTTCCGTGATAAAATATTATTGGAATAACTGCTGTTAATTCTTTATTTTGCTTAATTTGTAATTCCCATATTCGTAACATATAACCAAGTAGTTGGAAATGCGGAAATTTTTCAGGCTGGCTTTTATGTTCAAATAATAGTGAAATTTTCACATTTGAACTTTTCCCATATTTACAATTATAAACTAAGTCCGAAAAACTTGAATTTAGACGATTATCAAGATATTCTGTATTGTCAATTTCCAGAGTGTTTAAATCCAATTTTTCAACAATACTTGGACTTATTGTTTTAGACACAAATTCTCTAACTCCGTTTTTGTTAGAAAACAGACTTTTAAAAAATCTATCGTGCGTATTTATTTTTTTATTATTCACTCTTTCAAACTTTTAATTTAAATACAAATATACAACATTTTCAATTCTGTTTCAAAATTGTATTAATTTTCAATGTTAAAAAGTCTAAAACTGCTGTTAGTTTATTTTCTAATTGCACTTAAGGTAGTAATATAGTTAATGGTTTATATTTCTTCTGAGTATCTTGGTTGTGGATGCAGAAATAATTTATGCAAAGCAGTACCACCACGAAATGCCAGTTCGTTAGACAAAAACTCATCAGAAAACATTTCTACCAATGCTCTGCTGATAACCAGATCCTGTTCCACCTGTTCGTTAGATTTCCAAGGAGCAAATTGTGTCCATTCCGTAATATATGCTCTTGGTATCATTCGTCAATCTCAATTTTAGTGTTTACATTTATTTTCCATCTGTTTTTGGTGCTTTGCTTATTCAAATTCAAGGAAGGATTCAATTTATTGGTCTTTATTGAAGTTTGTGATTCTTTTAGTAGATTGAATAATACATTGGCTAATTTAAGTTGTTCACATTCATATTCCCATAAATAACCCAATCGTTGGATGTCGGCATTGGGAGCCAATTGAAGTATATCGGCAGTTAATTGGTGGTCATTTATTTCTTCAGACAATTCATTAATAACGGTTGCAAGCCTGTTAAAGCCACCTATAGTTTTATGATAATTAATTAAATCAATGCAAGTCAAAATGGGATCTGACACATTCACATAACCGCTTTCGGTCTTTTTTTGCATGATATGAGAATCAGGGAAATTTCTTTTGCTCACATATTTTATATGGATACCTTTTTTATTAGTGGGGCGCATACTAGGCAAAGTGGTACAAACAAAATGAGATTGAGGTTGCTGATGTGCTGCACCATGCAATGCTGCTGCTGACAATAATGAAATATAATATGGGCGATCCAGGTACTGCATCAAATCATCCATAAACATAACAGGAGGAAGTATGCCCATATTTTGATAGGCCGGAGGAATTATGATGTAGAAGCCCTTGCTGATAGAGATGATTTTGTTCTTATCCACTAATCTCTTTAGTGCAAATTTTATGGAAGCATAAGATTTGTCAGGCATCTGAGTATGCAGATACGCCAGGGTAAAACTATATTTCCCACTAGCCAGTTGCTGGTTTATCCAGTCTGATATTTTACTTTGTTCTTCCATTTCATTTCTGATTGTCTGCGCAAAGATACGTTTTCCGATACTTATCGCAGACAAATGAGATTTTTATTTTTTGAGACGAGGCGATGCCTTAGCATCAGTGAGTTGAGAAAGATAAAAATATCGCAAAAAGATAGGAATCTAATTTTACAGAGTTTTTTATAGACAATGAAAAAAATTGAAAATAATGTATCAACTACAAAAATATAAACAGATGGAAATAATATCGAATACAGAACAAGGAATAACGAATACTGAAATAATGAGTCCACTCTAA
>JAYEOP010000487.1 GCA_034723125.1 Bacteroidota bacterium
GGAATCAGAACTGCAAATTTATTTTTAGCTTCGTTTTTTACAACTTTTGTTTTGTAACGAAAAACACCTGCTACTGCAAAGATAAAAATGTAAAGTGTAGCAATTCCCAAATAAATAAATAGCAATAATTGAAGTATGTTAATTATAATCTTAAAGCTTTCCATTTGATTAACTTTTGGGTTTAATTGTTTTTAAAACTTTAGCAGGTACTCCTGCAACAACACTGTATGCCGGGACATCTTTTGTAACCAATGCACCCATTGCTACTACCGAGCCTTTTCCAATTCTTACACCTTTCATTATTTTTGCACTCATTGCAATCCACACATCATCTTCAATAATAATTTCGCCTCTTGTTCCTTCCTCCGAAAAGTGGTCGTCAACTTTGTGGTAGTCATTATCAATTAGTATTACATAAGGTGCAATTCTTACGTTTTCCCCAATAACAATTTTTGAACTTACGGAAATATGTGCTCCGTTTATTCTTGAATTTTTACCAACATGCAATTCCGAGCCTTTATCAACTAAGAGTTTTGCTTTTACAGGAAATGATCTTATTCTTACTTCATCAGCAAGAAAAATTTTTCCTTGAGCTTTTATTATTGGCTTTTTTGTTACTGACACCAAGCTACCAACCTTTGTGCATTTTCGTAAATACCATTTTGCAAGGATAATATTAATAAATCCTTTTATTAGAACAATAATGAGAGCAAAGAAACTAAGTTTTTTTCCACTTGATTGTTCGGATTCTTTTTGCTTAGTTGCAATTTTTGATTTTATTTTAGCTGTAATTCCCATTTTTTAAAATTGTTTTATTCTTTGATTACTCTCATCAATTATTTTATAGTCTCCATTTTTACCTTCAATTAATTTAGGATTTTTTTTGACATTATGATTTTTGAAGTGCCAGAAATATGCTTGCAAAAAAGCTTTTAATAATTTGAATTCTCCTTTTAAAAATAATTGAATTATATTTTTTGGTAAAGAAATAAAAGTAAAAAAGAGTAAAGCAGAAATCAATTGGATAAAAGTGTGATTTCTTTTCATAAAAATGAGTCTGCTTCTTGTCATGTAGTAGGATTTTAAAATAGAATTTTTTCCTACTGAGATTGATTCTTTGTGAAGCACTTTTGATTTTCCGACATAATATATTTTGTAATTGTTTCTTTTTACCATTTCGCACCAATCATGTTCTTCGTAGTATAAAAAATAGATGTCAGGCATTAAGCCAACCTTTTTTATTACTTTCATAGGTAGCATTAGTGCAGCACCATGACCGAATTTTGTTTCACGTATATCATTAAATTGACCTTCATCAATAGCTTTAAAGCCAATTTTACTTCCTCTGCCTGTAAAAGGATTTATAGAATTTGCTCCTGCATATTGAATTAGTTTTTGATTTTCGCTATGGTAATAAATCAATTTTGGGGACATCATTCCTATTTCTGGATTTGATTCAAATTGCTCAACAAGAGGTTCAAGAAATCCTGATTCTACTTCTGTATCATTATTTAGGAAAAGAACATATTTGCCTTTTGCTTCTTTTACACCAAGATTGTTTCCTCCTGCAAATCCAAGATTCTCTTTGCTAATTATCAAATTAATTTCAGGATATTTTTCTTTTATGATTTCAGGATTGTCATTTGGAGAGCCATTTTCAACAATAATTATATCAAGATTAGGGTAGCTTGCTTTTCGTAATGATTCTATCATTTCACAGCTTACTTCCGATTGGTTGTAGTTGACAGATATAATTGAAACTAAAGGTAAATTGTTTTTATTTGTGTTAATCATTCTTTAATTCATTTTTGTTGCTAAATTTTCCAACCATAAATCTAAGACTCTGAAACAAGCATTTGCAAATTAATATTAAAATTCAGAAAATAAT
>JAYEOP010000488.1:0-4003 GCA_034723125.1 Bacteroidota bacterium
GGAGAATCTAAACAATTTTTCTTTGCGTTCTTTGTGTCTTTGCGAGAAATAAAAATTATAATTAAAATTATGGATAAACAAAAAGAAGTACTTAAAGTGCCTAGAGTGCCTAAAGTACTTAGAGTTAGTGTATCGAATAAACGAATCCTCCTTCGCTAAAGCTACGGAGGAGAATCTAAACAATTTTTCTTAGCGTTCTTTGCTTGCCCCATAAGGAAGAATGACTGTATCGGGGCGTCTTTGCGAGAAACAAATTTAAACTGTTTAAGGGGGGACTCAACTTTAAGTACTTTAAACTTTAGGCACTCTAAGTACTTCTTCAAAAATGCTTTAGGCTTTCTTCCAAGTAGGGGTGATTTTGGGGAATTAAATTTATTTTACTTAATGTTTTTCCAACTAAGAAAATAAAAAGACCTGCAAAACCTAAGTAAATTCCTATTTCAATAAATCCTATTTTGAGCACCCCGCATGTAGCAGGAACTATTTGCTCATATAAATCTGTATAGTGTCCTAGCAATAAAATTAAAGCAATAAATATTAAAACCGATTTCTTTTTTGCCAAATAATTAGGTAGTAAAACAATGAATGGAATTACAAAATTCAAAATTAGATTTACGATAAACAAAGTTTGAGAGAAATTTTCTCGTCTGTAAATAAAATACTGTGTTTCTTCTGGAATGTTTGCATACCAAATTATCATATATTGAGAATACCATAAATAAGCGAAAATGATACTTAGAATAAATAAATATTTTGAGAAATCATGCCAATGAGCTTTGCTGATAAATGGCAGATATCCGGTTGAGTGAAGCAAAATTGCAATTAAAAGAATAACAGCAATTGAGTGATAAAATGCAGATACAAAGTTTTTTACAGCGAAAAGCGTACTATACCAAATAGGCTCAATACTCATAACCCAGTCGATAGTTGCAAAAGTAAAAGTGAATGCTAAAACAAAAATTAATACTTTTGAGTAAAATTCACTTTTATGGAAAAATTTTAAACCTCCTTCAATATCTTCCTTTATCGAAAAATGTTTCAATATTTTTGTCAGGACAATCCAAAGAGTAAAAAAAACAATTAAACGAATAACGAAAAACCCATTATTTAAATATGCTGATTTGTGATGGATTAATTGCATTTCTTTTTCATCAAATATTCCGCTTTCCTCAGCATTTGTCCAAGGATAAAGATATTTCATTCCAAAGAGAAAAACAGCAATCATAATTACTCCTGCAATAGGAATGTAACTACTTAATGATTCGGGAATTCTTTTAAAAGCAACAGACCATCCTGATTGTGTAACATATTGTATTGCAAGAAAAAAAGATGCACCAATTGCAAGTGAAAGAAAATAATAATTGTTTAACAAAATATTTGCCCAAGCTCTTTCTTTATCGGTAAAAAAAGCAATTGTTATTGCTGTAATACCTATCAACATCAAAAATAAAGAGACAAATTTAAGATTTGATTTGAAAACAAACTTTTCTTCAATATTTATATCCTTTAATTGCATTAATAATTATTATTCAGTTTTGAAGTTATTTTTTATAAAAAGAATTATTTTCCAACGATTTTCAGCTTTTATTTGTGAAGCATGAGCACCCATAACAATTGAGCCTTTTGAAATTGTGTGATAAATATTTCCGTCTTTTTTATTCCGAACAAAATCACTACTTAAATCCAAGGGTTGAACATTAAAAAGTTTAGCTGTGTAAAGATATCCGTCTCCTTTTCCCTGATGACCATGACAGTTTGCACAAAATATTTCAAACTGTTCTTTTCCTTTTCGTAAATTTTCTTTTTTTGCTGTAAAAGGATTTTCCAATTCCTCACCCGCTGTTGTTTTATCTTCAATCTGATATGGAATCATTTCTCTTGGTATTGTTCCCTCAACCGGTTGTTGCATTGTTATAGCGTTTTTAAATACAGGATTTTCCGAATAAGTTTCATAAGCCTCAGAAGTAGCCATATCAGGGAAATAAGCACGTCCAGTATCATTTCTATCGTGTTTACAAGAAATAATTGTAGTTAGCAACAGTAAAAAAAGAAATATTCTCTTTAGATTTTTCATTGTTTATCAATATTTTCCACTCCGTTTTTAATCATAATTTCATCAATCTTTTTTACATCATCATCACTTAGTTTTTTAGTTTTATTTATTAATATCAAAAATTTATCATCTGTTATCCCTTGATAGGCAAATTTCGATTTTGTAGCAATACCTTTATTTTTTGTAACAAAAAAAGTAATAAGTGTAAAAAATATTACAAACAAAATTGTTACAATAAAAATTACCACAACAAATGAAATATTAAATTGGGGTTTTCCTCCTGTCATTAACGGATAATCAATTACATTTGTCCAATACAGGAATACAAGAATTGCAAAAAAACCAATCACTCCATAAATAAAAGCTACCGTATTGATTCTTGTTTTTAACTTAAGTTTTTCAAAAACTTTTTCAATAGCAAAAGGAGTTATCACATCATCAATATCAAAACCATTTTCTTGCAAACTATCTATTGAGTTAAGCAACTTATCTTCATCATTAAAAACACCTATTATTTTTTGAATATTCATTTTAAAAGAATTTAATTTTTTTAGCTTGTTTTTTTATTTATCATTTTAAGTTCATTCATTGCCATCATTGGAATCCATCTCATAAAAATAAGTAATCCGAGAATAAAAAATCCTATTGAACCTACAAACAAAAGTATCTCAACAATAGAGGGAGAATAATCTGCCCAAGTAGCAGGTAAATAATCTTTTGTAAGTGAAGTAACAACAATATTAAAACGTTCAAACCACATTCCGATATTAATTATTATAGAAATTATTAAAACAAGATTAATATTTCGTCTGATTTTTTTGCTCCAAAATAATTGAGGAACAACAGCATTACAAACAATCATTATCCAAAAAGCAATCATGTGCTCACCCCTTGCCCTGTTGTGAAAAAATGTATAAAAATCATAATCATTTCCCGAAAACCAAGCGAAAAATATTTCCATTGTGTAAGCTGTACCCATTATCAAACTTATAAAAATCAGGATTTTACCAATTGCTTCAAGATGTCCGTCAGTAACAAAATCCTGAAATTTAAAAGCTTTGCGAATTATTATCATTAGCGTAAGCACCATAGCAAAACCTGAAAAAATTGCTCCTATTACAAAATATGGAGGGAATATTGTTGAATGCCAGCCGGGTACAATACTTATTGCAAAATCCATGGAAACAACCGAATGTACTGCAACAACCAATGCCGCTGTTAATCCGCCAAGAATAAGAACCGTAACTTCATAACGTAACCATGTTTTTACATGACCTACCCATCCAAAACTTAAAATATTGTAAATAAAACGTTTGCTTTTTGACTTTGCTCTATCTCTGACAGTTGCAAGGTCGGGTATCATTCCAATGTACCAAAAAGCTATTGAAGCAAATAAATATGTAATAATTGCGATTACATCCCAGAACAAAGGGGAGTTGTAATTTACCCACAAACCTCTGATTGTCGGATATGGAATAATATAGAAAAAATACCAAATTCTTCCCATGTGAATTAGGGGGAATAAACTTGCGGCAATAACCGCAAAAACAGTCATAGCTTCGGCAGCACGATTTATTGATGTTCGCCATTTTTGGCGTAAGACAAGAAGGAAAATTGAAAAAGCTGTTCCCGCATGACCGATTCCAATCCACCAAACAAAGTTAATGATTGACCAGCCCCATGCAACATCGTTATTGATTCCCCAAACGCCAATGCCTTTGCTAACTGTAATGTAGGCTGCCCAAACACCAAGAAGAAGCATAAAAATTGAAATACCCAGAGCAATATACCACCAAGCAGGAGCTTTCTTTTCCATAGGAGCAAGCACCTCATTGGTTATTTGCCCATAAGACTTATTTCCTTTTATTAAAGCACCTCTTATCTTTTTGTTGTACATCTTCTTTTTAAACTAATTTTATGCTATCTTTTAATTTTTTAAATATTTTTCAT
>JAYEOP010000488.1:4103-8452 GCA_034723125.1 Bacteroidota bacterium
ACAGATTCACAGATTACAAAATTACTCTTTTTGAAATTAATGAATTGATAAGTTTCATTTTGCAAAGGATATTTTTTATCATAATATTGCATATATTTAAATTTAAATCTGTGAATCTGTGGCTTTAATTATTTTTTACCCACGTTATTTTTATTCCTAACTTTTGTTAAATAAACTACTGACGGAAGAGTGTTAAGTTCTTCCAACAAACCATAAGCCCTCTCGTCCTTAAAATGTTTTGTGATTTTTGAATCCTTTTTGTTCATATCTCCAAAAGTAATCGCCTTTGACGGACAAGTCTGAACACAAGCAGGTTTAATTTCCCCATCAACTAACTCACGTCCCTCCTGTTTTGCCTGTATTTTCTTTTCTTGAATTCGCTGAACACAAAATGAACATTTTTCAACTACACCCCTTTCTCTCACAACAACATCGGGATTAAGAACCATTTTATTCAAATCGTCATTGAAATTATAATCAAAATCTTTATTGTCAGTATATTTGTACCAATTAAAACGCCTCACACTGTAAGGGCAATTATTCATACAATATCGTGTACCGATGCAACGATTGTAAGCCATTGAGTTCAAGCCTTCTTTAGTATGTGGCGTTGCTGAAACAGGGCAAACATTTTCACATGGAGCATTATCACCATGCTGACACATCACAACTTGATGTAAAACCTCAGGATTTTCATTTTCCACACTTGCCCCAACTTTATCAGATTCGGTTGAATAATATCTGTCAATTCTTATCCAATGCATTATTCTTCTGTTCTTCACTTCTTCTTTTCCAATTACTGCAATATTATTCTCTGCTTGACACGCAACTATGCAAGCATTGCAACCAATACATTTGTTGAGGTCGATACTCATTCCCCAAGATGCTCCGGGAAATTCCTGCTTTGGATACATTGAGGAAAATTCTCTTACATATCTTTTATGTGATTCATTCCCTGCTGATTTATTTTTTTTGTATTTATTTAAAGTTGTTTCCTTCACAATTTCACGCCCTTCCATACTATGATGAGTTTGTGTGGAAGCCAAAGGATAAGTTTTAGCTGTTCTTTTTAAAGATACACCATCTATCAAATATTGTCGTGTACTATTTTTGAATTGAACTAATGAAAAAGCATTTCCACCAACTCCTTTTGCTACTTTCCCAGCATCTGTTCTGCCATATCCCAAAGCAATAGAAATAGCTCCATAAGCTTGCCCTGATTGAATTAAAATTGGAAGTTCAATTTTATTGTTTACTTTTAAAACATCCTCTTGTTTCCATCCCTTGTCTTTTGCAAATTTTGGTGAAACTGCAACATAATTATCCCACACAATTTTGGAAATAGGGTCGGGTAGTTCCTGCAACCAAGGGTTATTAGCTTGAATTCCATTACCTAATGCAACGTTTTCGTAAAGAACACACTCAATTCCTTTTGCTTTCTGTGTTTTACTAATTTTTGAAATGTTTTTTTTGATAAAATCAAAGTTAAATTTCGGGTTGAAATTTTGTTTTACAGCTAAATTAAAAACTCCTTTTTGCAAACTATGATTCCAAAATTCACGAAAAGAAATGTATCTTATTTGTTCTGTAAACAAATTCCTTTCCCAGTATTTTTTTATATACGAATGATAATCTCCCTCAATACCTGCCCAACTCATAAGGTTTTGCTGTGCTTGTTGTGTGTCAAAAATATTTCGAATACATGGTTGTCCCAGGCTGTAAATTCCACTGTAAGCTTCTGCATCGCTCCATGATTCCAAAGGATGATTGTCAGGACACAAATAATTTACATACTTTGAGCTTTCATCTTTCTTTTGTGAAAACGAAATACTTAATTCTACTTTTTTTAATCCTTGCACAAATTTTTTCGCATTGTAATAATCGTAAACAGGATTAACATTGTACATAATCAATCCTTTTACAGAAGCATTATTCATTTGCTCTACAACTCTGTTAAAACTTTTGTCATTTGCTTGCTTTAGCAAAGTTGTTCTTTTAAAGTCAATAGTATTTCCAATATTTTTTAACAAAGAATTAATTGCATTTACAATTGCTTGAATATAAATATCGTTTGTTCCCGAAACAATAAGTGATTTTGATTTATTTTTTAAAAGCTCATTTGCAATTTCATTAATATTAATAGGGGATTTTTTTACAGAAATAGGAAATGCATTTCTTCTTTCCGCTATTTTATTATAAAGATTAATTAGAATGATTTTTTCATCTGAAGGCTTAATTGGGAAACGTGTATCGGCATTACTTCCTGTTATTGAAAGATTTGTTTCAAACTGATAATGTTTTGACATTGAGGTTTTTCCATTTGTCAAATCTCTTGTTTCGGAATACTGTTTTGTAAATTCCGTAGGAGAAAGCCAAGTACCAAGAAAATCTGCATTAAATGCAACAATAACTTTGGCTTTATCAAAACGATAGGATGGAATTGCGTTTTTCCCAAAAGTTTTTTTATTTGCCTCAAGCATAGCAGAATAAGACACAGAATCGTAGTAAACTACTTCTGTAGTTGGAAATTTCTTTTTAAAATCCTCAAATAAATTTACGGTTGAAGGGCTGATTATCGTAGATGAGAGTATTACTATTTTTCCTTTTTCCTCATTTATCTTTTCTAATTTCGTACTTATCTCTTGGTTTATTTTTTTCCAATTAGTTTTTTGTCCGTTTATTAAAGGATATTTTTGTCTTGAACTATCGTAAAGGCTTAACACCGAAGCTTGAGCTCTTGCACTTGTTCCTCCTTTTGTTAAAATGGAAAGTTCATTGCCTTCAATTTTTATCGGTCTGCCATCTCTCACTTTTACAAGCACAGATGCATAATCATGACCATCAAAATAAGTGGAAGCGTAATGAATTGCTTCTCCCGGTGTGATTTCTTCCGCTTTGTTAAAAAAAGGAATAGCCTTGCGTACAGGTTGTTTACAACTTTCAAAAGCTAAATAGCCTGCTGAAAAACCTAATACTTTTAAAAAATCTCTTCTGTTGGTTTTAAATCCGATTTTTATTTCTTCATCAGTCAATCCTTCAATGGAAAATTCAGCTTCGCTTCTTCCATTTTTACATTTGGTTTTATCTGTTGTTACTAACTCCTCTGTACTTCTCCAATACTTTTTCATAAAAACATTAATTTCTAATAATGACAAACTGAGCAATCTAATCCTCCAATATCCTCAACACTTACTGAGTTTCTTTGACCTGATTTTATTTGCTGATGAAAAGTTTTATAATTTTTATAAAAATCGTTCTTTTTAAATTCTACATTTTTCTCTCTGTGGCAATCAATACACCAGCCCATACTCAAATCTTTTACCTGAACTATTCTATCCATATCTTCTACATTCCCATGACATTCAGTACAGTCCATTTTCCCTAAATTTACATGTGTAGCATGATTAAAATAAACATGGTCGGGCATGTTGTAAACCCTAATCCACTCAATAGGTTTTTGGTTTTTCCTACTTTCAAATATTTTATTTATCTCAGTTTTTCCTGTATTAGCTCCTTCTTTAATTACTGAATGACAATTCATACAAAGCTCAGTACTTGGGATTCCTGCGTACTTGCCATCACTTGCAAAACTATGGCAATAAATACAATCTATTTGATTTTGTGTTGAATGAATTTTGTGCGAAAAAAGAATAGGTTGGTCGGGAGAATAACCTTTTTGATAGCCTAATGCTTTTGCTTCGGTGTAAGTTATTTTTATCATAAAAACAAGCGTTGCAAAAATTACAACAGCATGTATCCATTTCCATTTAATAAATTTTGTGATAGCAATATCAATTAGAAATAAAAGAAAAATAAAAAGCATTACAAAAAATAACAACCGACTATCCTTTCGAAGATATTTATTTTCCTGAGTAAAAAAATCTTCACTAATTCTTTTCTCAGATGCTTCAATAAGTTCTTTTGGGGGAGGTTCGTAATTTTTGATAAAAGTTAGAAGTACTTTAATTTGCTCATCAGTAAGGTCATTGTCGGGCATTGGAACTTTATAATATTCATTAAAAATTTTTATAGCTTCTTCATCTCCGTTTTTTATCATTGTTTGTGATGAACGAATAAAATCAATAAGCCACTCTTCACTTTTTTCTTCTGTAATTCCCTTAAGGTCAGGACCAACAATTTTTCCTTCACCAATGCTATGGCATTCTTTACAAACCTCCCATTCCTCAAGCTCTTGCTGTGAATAAATCACTTTAGGAACAAGCTGAAAAGCCAAAAGAAAAAATAAAATTGTAAAAAAGGAATTTCGTTGCATTTTTAAACTGCTGTAATCTATCTAAAGTAAATTCTATTACTTGGCAAAAATAAAAAAATAAAATGTTTTAAATAGT
>JAYEOP010000489.1 GCA_034723125.1 Bacteroidota bacterium
TACTTTTGCCCAACGCGAAGCAGAAAATTGGTACTTCGGTATCCATGCCGGTTTGAATTTTAAGCAAGACACTCCTACTGTACTTACAAATGGTGCATTAGCTACACTTTGTGGTTGTGCTACAATTTCAGATGTAAATGGTAATTTATTATTCTATGCATCAGGGAAAAAAATTTGGAATAAAAATCATACTTACATGACAAATGGCACGGGATTATTAGGGGAATTGGGTAATCAACCAATAATAATTGTTCCTTTACCCGGTAGTTCTTCAATATACTATTTATTTACTATAAAAGGAGCTGGTAGAATAGAGGGTTTATGTTATTCAATAGTTGATATGAATTTGCAAAACGGACTTGGAGAAGTAATATCTAAAAATAACTTTATTTACAATAGGACTACTGGGGGGTTAACTGCAGTAAAGCATTCTGATAATACATCTGTATGGATAATTACCCATAAATTAAATTCAAATGCATATTATGCTCACAAACTTAGCAATGCAGGTCTTGATCCTAATCCTGTAATTAGTTATACAGGAACACCTAATATTGCAATTTATGATTCAAATTCGAATATATTTACACCATCATCAGGGTATTTAAAAGTATCTCCTAATGGGAAAAAAATAGCCTCAATTATTTATGATACAAATGAATTTAATAGTAATTATATTTATTATAATCCTCATATTGATTTACTTGATTTTAATACAAATACTGGGGTTTTATTAAATTCCTTGTCAATTACCGGAATGACTAATGCTGGGGCAGTTGAATTTTCACCTAACGGTTCAAAATTATATATTTCAGCTAATGATTCTGATATATTCCAATTTGATTTAAATGCAGGCTCAGATTCTTCAATTATCAATTCAGGCAAATTAATAAATTCTACGAGCGGAACATCTTGTTACTCATTTATAAGTGATATCCAGGTTGCCATAAATGGAAAGCTTTATGTTGGAGAATTCGGTAGATATCATATTTCTGTAATTAATGACCCGAATAATGCAGATACAGCGTGCCATTTTGAGTTTCATTCAGTTTCTCTTGGAGGAGGAATATGTAAAAGTGGCTTCCCCTCCTTCATCCAATCCTACTTCTTCAAACCATTTTTCAATGCAGTTGGTACTTGCTATGAAGATACTACATTTTTCACTCTTTCAGACAGTTCTCATATTGATTCTTTAATTTGGTGCTTTGATGATTCTTTATCTGGTTCAAGGGATACTTCAACTTCTTATGCTCCTTTTCATATTTTTACTGATACAGGAATTTATGATGTTTCACTTATTGTTTTTTATAATGGTTTAACTGATACAACTATCAGAGATATAAGAATTAGTCTTTATCCAACAGCTAATTTTACAATTAATGATAATGCACAATGTTTGAGCAGTAACAACTTTGTTTTTACAGATAGTTCATCAATAAGTGCAGGCTCATATACTTTAGCTTGGGATTTTGGTGATTCTTCTTCTGCCTATATTGATACTGTTTCTCATAGTTATTTAACAAAAGGAAATTTCAATGTAAAACTAACAGTTCTGTCAGATTACGGCTGTGAAAGAAGTAAGACAAAAAATGTAAATATATATTTTCCTTCAACTGATTTTACAATAAGTGACAGAACACAATGCCTTAATGAAAATTTATTTAATTTTGTTGCCGATACAATAAATAATCCTGACACTACAAATTATTATTGGGATTTGGGAGATAGCACAACTTCAACATCAAAATTATTAAATCACAATTATTTAAATGCAGACACATTTCTTGTAACATTAATTGTTAAGTATGATTCTCATTGCATTGATACAGGCACAAAAAATATTTATGTAAATCCAAGTCCTCAAGCAAATT
>JAYEOP010000490.1 GCA_034723125.1 Bacteroidota bacterium
TCCAATATCGTTCGCGATTTTTAAGCCGTGACAAACTGTTTCTTTGTTTGCCTGTTCCCAATCTCGAAGATGAACATGCGGATCAATCATATTATAAAAAATTCTCCTATTTTATTATAAAAGGTATAAGTACAAAATAAGTTAAAAGTGTGATAATAAAAATCGATATAATGTTGAGAAAAAATCCTGTCTTTGCCATTTGATGAATTTTTATATAGCCACTTCCAAATACAATTGCATTCGGCGGAGTTGCAACGGGCAACATAAAAGCACAGGATGCGGCGATTGTTGCAGGAGCAAGTAATAACATCGGAAGTTTGCCAAGTCCAATTGCAACTGAACCGAGAATAGGCAAAACCATAGCAGTAGTTGCCGTGTTAGAAGTCATTTCCGTAAGAAAAATAATTAAAAATACAACAACTAAAATAAGCACAATATCCGGAACTCCTGTAAATAAATTCACCTTTAATCCAATCCATTCGGCAAGACCTGATACTTTTAAACCCTCTGCAAGTGATAAACCACCACCAAAAAGTATTAGAATTCCCCAAGGTAATTTCAAAGCGTTTTTCCAGTCCATAGCGAACTGTTTCTTTTTTATATTTACAGGAATTACAAAAAGTAAAATGGCAAAAAACATAGCGATTGTCGCATCGGAAATCGCAGGAAATAATTTATCTAAACCCGGGATTGTAAAGTTCCCAATATGTTTTGTGCTTCTAAATATCCAACTCAATGCAGTAAGAACAAAAACGGTTAAGACAATTTTTTCTCCTCTTGTAATTTTTCCAAGTTCTATTAATTTATCTTTTATTACATTTTCATTATTTTCCAAATCTTTTTTGTCTGTTGTCGGATACATTACTTTAGTTAAAAATAACCAGATTATTGGAATCATTATTATAACTATCGGTATTCCTATCTTAAACCATTCCATAAAACCAATTGTTTGATTATACATTTTTTCTAAAGTATTTGCTAAAACTAAATTTGGCGGAGTTCCTATAAGGGTTCCTATTCCACCAACTGAAGCAGAATAAGCCAAGCCAAGCATCAAACTAATTCCAAATTTAGAATTCTTATTATTTTTCATTTCGGAATTTTGAGTCAAATTAGTGACTACTGCCATTCCAATTGGTACCATCATCACTGTTGTAGCGGTATTTGAAATCCACATTGAAAGAAATGCGGATGCAATCATAAATCCAAGTATTATTCTATCTTGACTTGTTCCAACTAAATCAATAATACTCAAGGCAATTCGTTTATGCAAATTCCATTTCTGCATTGAAAGTGCTATTAAAAAACCACCCATAAATAAAAAAATCATATGATTAGCATAAGGATAAGCAGATTGTTTTGAAGACATAACTCCCAATAGCGGATATAGTACGATAGGAATTAAAGCTGTGACAGGAATGGGAATTGCTTCAGTAATCCACCAAATTGCCATCAGCAAAGCAATGGCTAAAGTTTTTTGTGCCTCGGGACTCATTCCCGCCGGTGTCGGCATTAATAAAATTAACGCAAATATAATAATTCCTAATAACAACCCTATTCTTTTCATAATTTATCCCTTTAGAATATTAATTCCGTATAAATGGTTTTATACTACAAAAAATTCTTTTATTTAAAAAATATGATAGTGATAAGAGGTTTAGATATAACAAATTATTAACTTATTAGATTATATTTTTAAGTGAGAGATACAAAAACAATAAAGCACCTAAAAAAACAATTGTCCACCATATTGATCGTGGTGGTTTGCGATGATGAATGTGTTTTCCGAAATTTAATCTTTTTTCGTCGTCATCATCTTTTATTACATATTTCCCTGGTCGCGGAAAGTATCCCATAGTTATTCCTTATTTTTTGTGGAGGCGCCGAGAATCGAACTCGGGTCCGAAAAAGAGACCAAGACAGATTCTACATACTTAGTTGATTGAATTTTTCTTATTCATCTGCATACAACAAACAAACTACAAATGAACCAGTTTGAAAATTTAATTACCTGCCCACAAACAGAACAGATAACGATTTTGTGAAAATGGCGCCTATTCTTAACCCACAAACAAATTAAGATAGACGACTACTTAGATATTATCTATGCAGCAAGTGCAAAATTATTTGCATTTAAAACTTTATCTCAGGTTGATTTATCACAAGTGATCTCAAAAGAGACGAGGAGTCCTGAAAACCTCGGTATGCTACTGTAACGACCTTACAATCCCGTCGAAACCTTTACGCCCCCTATTTTTCAAGAAACATTAGAATATAAGAAAATTAAATAAAAAAACCAAATTGTTTTATTCGTTTTAGATTTTTTTTTCGTATATTTACACAGTTTAAAAAAAGGAGCAATATGCCAGATTGTATTTTTTGTAAAATTGCCAAAGGTGAGATAAAATCCGATATCGTTTTTGAGAATGAAAAATTAATTGCATTTAAAGATTTGAATCCGCAAGCACCAATTCATATTTTAATTATTCCCAAAAAACATATTAGTCGTGTGGAAAATTTGAGTGAAGAAAATAGTTCCCTTATGGGCGAATTAATAATTACGGCAAAGCAAATTGCGGATAAAATGAATATAAAAAATGGTTATCGACTTGTTTTTAATAATGGAGAAAATGGTGGACAAGAGGTGGAGCATATTCACTTACATTTATTAGCCGGTAGGAAATTTACTTGGCCACCCGGGTAGGAGGGTAGGAAGGTTAGAAGGTTAGTGGGTTAGAAGGTTAGAAAGTTAGAAGGTTAGAAGGTTAGAATAAAGTATATGAATAAACTATTTGATAAAGAAGCAATTATAGAAATGTTTACACAATTAGATTCGTTAGTTTACACGAATTTAGTGAAATCGATTATTGTTATTTTGGTATTATGGATTTTTAAAAAAATAATTGGTAGAATTATACATAAGAATATAAAAGATTCTAAAACAATTTATCAATGGAGTAAAACAGTTGGGTATATTTTTGCATTAATTGGTTTTTTGCTTATTGGAAAAATTTGGTTTAAAGGTGCAAAATCTTTTTTAACAATTTTTGGATTATTTTCAGCTGGTATTGCAATTGCATTAAAAGATGTATTCGTAAATTTAGCCGGATTTATTTTTATTATGTGGAGACAACCATTTGAAGTTGGACATCGGATAGAAATTGGCAAAGTTTCCGGTGATGTTGTTGATATTCGACCATTTCAATTTACAATTTTAGAGATTGGTAATTGGGTTGATGCGGACCAAAGTACAGGCAGAATGATTCATGTTCCAAATGGGAAAGTATTTACAGAACATCTCGCAAACTATCATTTCGGATTTGAATATATTTGGGATGAATTGCCGATTTTATTAACATTTGAAAGTGATTGGAAAAAGGCGAGAAAAATATTAGAAAAACTTGCATTAGAGTATGAAAAAAATATTCCGAAAAAAGTAGAAAGGCAGATAAAAAAATCAGCAAGAAAATATTTGATAATTTATAATAAGTTAACTCCAATAGTATATTTAAATGTAAAGGAAAATGGAGTATTATTGACAATTAGATTTTTGGTAGAACCAAAAAAAAGAAGATCAACAAGAGAATTCTTTTGGGAAAATATTCTTACGGAATTTGAAAAACATGATAATATTGATTTCGCATATCCAACCACCCGAATATATTCTAATTATATTGAAGGGAAAAAAGGTGCGATAAATAATAATTTAAATAAGTAAAAATATTGTATTTAATAATTATTTTTGTTAAACTACACAGTATTTAGAAATATATAAAATATAGGAGTAAAATAATATGAAAAGAAAAATTATAATCGGAATATTTGTTTCGTTATTTATGTTTATTAGTTTTAGTTATTCGCAAACAACCATAGCTGTTTTGCAACTCAGAGCAAAAGGAATTAGTGAAATGGAGGCGGAAGTATTAACAGAACGGTTAAGATCGCATCTTGTTAATCTTAATCAATTCCAAGTATTAGATAGAGAAAACATGAATTCTATTTTAGAGGAACAGGGTTTTCAGCTTTCCGGTTGTACCTCAAGTAAATGTATGATAGAGGCAGGGCAATTGCTTGGTGTTGAATTCATGATTTCCGGTTCAGTTGGGAAATTTGGAACAATATTCACTATCGATTTAAGAAAAATAGATATTGGTTCAGGTGAAATTGCAAAAACTTCCTCTTATGATTTTAAAGGAGAAATGGAAAATTTGTTGACTGAAGGAATTAATACTGCTTTAATTAGATTGTTGGGAAATAAAGAACAAAAAGAAAAGTTAACAACAACTTCACAAGTTAAGGAAACGACAACACAACCGAAAACTGTGGAAGATGATAAATCTATCCATGAAAAATTATTAACAGATAGTACAAATATGGGATATTTAAATGCGAGTATTATGCCAAAATTTTCAGAAGTAGATATTGATAATGTCTCAACCTCTGTAGAAAAAGCAAAAAATTATTCTTTACCTGCGGGGAAACATAAAATTAAAGTGTTTGCAAAAGATTATTCGACTTTTTCTGACAAGTTCAAAATCATAGAAGGCGAAATCACATCAATGACAATTACATTAGAGGAACTAAATGGGAATCAGCAACTTGTAAAATTTAGGAAAAAAAGAAAGAGAGGAATTATTTTAAGTTCTGTTTTTTGGTCAACTACACTATTTTCAGCCGGCATGGAAGGTAGTAATTACGACAAATATGAAAATGCACAAACATCTGATAGTGCAAAAGAATATAGGGAAAAAACAGAGACATGGGGTTCTATTAGAAACCTATCAGCAGTTGTTGCAATAAGTTTTTCTGCATCAACAATTTATAATCATATAAAAATAAAAAAAATAATAACAAAAAAATAATTTATAATAAGGAGATATGGCAATGAAAAATAAAAGTATAATATTAATAATTATTGCAATGAGTTTGATTGTTTTTATTGGGTGTTCGCGAAATTTTAATAATCCGGTAGATCCAGATTCAGATGAACAACTTATTTCACCATCAAATTTATCAATAGATATTTCTGCAAACCATGAGGATATTACACTAAGCTGGGAAGATAATTCTGATTATGAAGAATTGTTTGTATTGGAAATGAAAATTAATAACAATAATTATATTCTTCAATCAATCAATGAGGACAGAACTCACACGATTCCAATAGCAGAATTGGACTCGACACTACAATACACATTTAGAGTAAGAGCACGAATAGAAGATAAATTATCTGTTGTATCAGGAGAAGCTATGTTAGATTGGTCTGCTATATATCCTACTGTACCATCAAATTTCGATATAACCATACTTTCAGAAAGTCAAGCAGAAATCACTTGGGAGCCAAACTCGGATTTTACCGAAAAATATGTTATAGAACAAAAGATAGACAAAGAAGAATTTCATATTATAGGGGAAACTACTAATGCTTATTATATAATCACAGGTTTAGACATTTGGGATCCTAATGTCGAACGATTTTTTAGAATACGAGCAAAAGTTGGTGATAATATATTTTCTTCACCAAGCAATGAGAAATGCTTACAATATAATGAACATGGTTATACAAAAAAATTCCATTTAGATGCCGGTGGATCTGTAACTTCTTTAGCATTTTCTAAAGATGATGGATACCTTATAGTTGCAAATAATAATGGTGATCTTATTCAGTATGACATGTATAATATTGCTACAACTATTAGTACACGCCATTCTAATTATAGAATCAATAAGGTTGTTTGTAGTCCAACGGCAAAACAATTTGTATCTGCTTCTGATGATGGTAGTATTAAATTATGGGAATTTGGCTCGGGAAGTATGCTGTGGGAAAAAAACATTGTATCAGGGGCGGTTGTAAATGATATTTGCTATAGTAAAGATGGTAATAAAATTGCCGCAGTTGCCGAGGCCAGAGCAGTTGTAGTTGATAATAATAGTAATGAGATACTTTCAGCGGTAGTATCTGGGAATATTTTGTTTTCTGTTGATATTAACAATTCGTCTTCTAATATTATGTTGGGTTCTAACATTGGTAATGTGTTTCTTTGGAATATTGATAGTGATACTAATTATGTCACTCATAATTTTTCTGATGCCGGAATTGTAAACGCTGTTCAATTTAATCCTGCAGATGATAACTACTATTTTGCAGGAGCTGATATACCATCAAGTAATGTGAAATTATGGAAAGTTGGTAATGTTTTACAAAGCACAGAAACATTTGATGATAAAGGCATTAGGTTAGGAAAATATTCTGCCGATGGAACTAAAATTGCACTTGCTTCAACAGGTAATATAGGATGTTTGATAACAGCCACTGGTAATAATAATTTTATATCTTTAGGTTCTCCTGCAATAGATATGCAATTCGTTGATGATAATATAATAGCATTTATTACAGCAGATGGAATGATAAAAGTATTACGAGTTGTGCTAAATAATATTTTATGGGAAGGATCAACTTATTTATCACAGTCAACAGCCGGTGACATTAGTCCCGATGACAATTTAATTGCTATTGGAACAAATGATGGTATCGTTGAAATATTTGAAAATATGGGCTGGTTTGTTGGAGATTAGGAATATTTTATCGGAGGAAATTATGAAAAAAATAACATCCTTTGTCGTAGGTGTTTTTTTACTTTTTAATTTTGTATTCGCAAACGCTAACGATATAACAAAAATTAATATTTTATATACTCAAAATACAAATGGTGTATTAGAAAATTGTCATTGTCCCGTGTTGCCACTTGGAGGATTAGAAAAGAGACAAACGATATTGAAAGAGTTTCGTAAATCACATTCAAATGTATTGTTTTTTGATTCAGGAGATTTTTTTTCATTTAGAAAAGATTCGGCTAAAAATGTAAAAGTAATAAAAGCAATGCAACTAATGAAATACGATGCGGTGAATATTGGCGTTCAAGAATTTTCTACTGGAGAAACATTTTTAATCAATCAATTGCAAAATAATAATATTAATGTGATTAGCACAAATTTAAAATTTAAAAAAGCTGATTTTTCTGTATCAAAAGTTATTTACAAAACTATTGGGAATATAAAAATTGCTATTTTAGGAATTGTTGATCCAAACGACATTACCTATTATGAAAAAGGAAATAAGTTTCAACTTAAGAGATATAATCCAACAGATATAATTAAGAAATGGCATGAGATAGCAAACCAAGATAAATTTGACATTGTTATTTTACTCTCCAATATGGGTTTTGAAAAAGACAAAGAGATTGCTGATAAATTTAATTTTATTGATATAATTATTGGTGGTCATACTCAAAACGAATTTCATAATCCTAAATATATAAATAATACTATTATTACACAGAGCGGAAAAGACGGGAAATATATAGGTTCTTTACAGATTGAAATTAAAGATAAAAAAATTGATTCATATTCCGGAAAATTAATTCCGGTTAAGTTAGGGACAAAAGATGATGAGGAAATATTAAGCATAATCAAGGACTAAAAAGTATGAAAATAGTAAAATATATCACAAAAATTTTAATTTTATTTATTATATCTATAAATGTTTTTGCAAGCGATAATGAAAATAAAATTGAAATTAATTCCAATGCAGAAGCATTTTTCTTGCGATCATTAGATGGCGAATCGATTTATTTTAGTCGCGAATTAAAAGAAGGGAATGTGATTTTATTGTCCTTTTTTGCAACTTGGTGTATTCCTTGCAATATTGAAATTCCTAAAATAGAAGAAATATCAACCGAACTGACTAATGAGGATTTTAAAACATTTTATATACATGTCGGGAAACCAAAAAAAGAAGGAAATTATAAAGAATTAATTGGAAAAATGAAAGACCGACTTTTAATGACTCAACCAATATTAATTGATATGTATTCAAAAGTTGCTGAGAAATATGATGCTTTAGCTTTGCCGACTACAATTCTAATTGGGAATGATGCTAAAATAAAATATGTACATGTTGGATATAAAAAGGGTGATGAAAAAAAATTGAAAATAGAAGTTCAAAAAGCACTTGGTATTCTTGATACGATTTCTGCTAATTTGCTTGATATGATACAAGATTCTGTAAACACTGAAACTGATATTGATACTCTAAGTGATTTTGAGAAACAATTATTAAACATTGAAGAATAGATATTCTCCCAATATAATTTTAATATTTTATTTTTGTTTATTTATTAAATTCATTATATTTAAGCATGTTTGACGCAATTAAAAAATACAAATTATATATTTTTTTAGTAATAATTATTTTTGCAAATGTATCCTGTAATAGAAAACAAAATATTATTGGTGTTTGGAGGTGTGAAAGATTCTATTGGGGAAAAATGGAAAGTGTAGAATTTAAAGAACAGACACAG
>JAYEOP010000491.1 GCA_034723125.1 Bacteroidota bacterium
TATTTTGTATTTATTTAATTCTGAACATTTAAATATTATCAAAGGTAATAATTTATTAAGAAATTCAATAATCTAATAAAAATTAACTAACTTTGTGCTAAAATAAATTGAAATTATTAACATAAAGGAATATTCATGTACCAGCCCAAAACAAAATATGCTCAATTAGCACTTGATTCGATTATTGCTGAATTTACAAAAGGAAATACTGATGAAATTGAAAGCAAAACTCCTGATAATGAGCTTTTAGTAAAAAGAGCTTGTTTTGTTTCCATTCATAATACAAACGGAGACTTAAGAGGTTGCATAGGCACTCTTGAACCCATAGAAGAAAACCTGCATTTAGAAATAATCCGAAACAGCATTGCAGCCGCAACAAGGGATAGCAGGTTTATTGAAATATCAAAACAAGAAGTTGAAAATATTGAAGTTTCTGTTGACGTACTTTCCTTAGCTGAAAAATATGAAGGCAAAATAAATTGGGATACAAAAAAATATGGTCTTATAGCTTCCGATATATATGGAAGAAAAGCCATTTTACTTCCTAACATTTCAGGAATCGATACAGCAAGAGAACAGCTTAAAATAGTTAAAAGAAAAGCAGGAATTTTTCAAAAATCCAATCAAGGACTTAAATATTTTTTGTTTACAGCAACACGATATCATTAATTTATTTAAACATGCAAAAAGCAAAATTTTATACAAAATTAGAAAACAAAAAAGTTCAATGCCTGCTTTGCCCACATAATTGCATAATAGCAAATGGCGAAATTGGAATTTGCAATGTAAGAAAAAATATTAAGGGTGAACTCTATTCCGAAAATTACAGAAAAACCTGCTCACTTTCATTTGACCCAATAGAAAAAAAACCTCTTTACCATTTTTACCCCGGCAATATTATTTTTTCAGTAGGAAGTATCGGATGCAACCTTAAATGTAAATTTTGTCAAAATTGGGAAATATCACAAACAAAGGTTTCGGATTTCAACTATTTACAAAATTATTCACCAACAGAAATAATTGAGAAATCAAAACAAAACAAAAACAACATTGGTATTGCTTTTACTTACAATGAACCTACAGTTTGGTATGAATTTATGCTTGAAATTGCAAAAGAATCTAAAAAAATTGACCTAAAAAATGTTGTTGTAACAAATGGATTTATCAACGAAAAACCACTTGAAGAACTTCTAAATTTTACAGACGCTTTTAATATTGACCTTAAAGCTTTCAATAATAATTTTTACAAACAACAAACAGAAGCGAAACTTGAGCCTGTTTTAAAAAACATTAAAGCAATCAGCAAAAAGGGGAAACACATTGAACTAACCAATCTAATTATTCCAACATTAAATGATGATGAAAAAGAATTTAGAGAAATGCTAAAATGGATAGCAAATGAAACAGGACAAGACACTGTTTTACACCTCTCAAGATATTTTCCGAATCATAAAATGAATATTCCCCCTACTCCTGAAAACAAACTTTTACAACTTTACGAAATAGCAAAAGAATATCTTAATTTTGTGTATCTTGGAAACATCTCAACTTCAAAAGGACAAAATACTTATTGTCCCAACTGTGGGGAATTGTTAATAAAAAGAACAGGCTATTCCACATTTATCAAAAATTTGAATAAAAATGGCAAATGCAAATATTGCAAAGAGGAAGTAGTTAAATTGAACTAAAATTACAAGTACCTTAAAACTTAAACAATAGAGAATGAACACTTAACAAAAATATAAACAGATGAAAATAATATCGAATACAGAACAAGGAATAACGAATACTGAAATAATGAGTCCACTCTAAAAAGTAATGAGTGCAGGTTTTGAAAATCAGGAATTGCCCCATTCCCTA
>JAYEOP010000492.1 GCA_034723125.1 Bacteroidota bacterium
GCGTTGAAATGCCAAACGCACCATATTCAAACCGTTAGTGGCAATTAGAACATAGACAATTTATATAAAAATAATACGTTTGATTAAAAATTCTTATCTTTGCAATATGGAAAATGACTCGAAAAATAAAGAAGTAGAAGTTAAAGATTTTACTACTGAATATAATGAGGTTGTAAAATCTACTGAACAGTCTGTTGTGGTTGATACCCAATGGGCAAAAGATGGTGACTATTTTCAAAAGCTTTCAATGTATGACAATTCCTATGTTCAAGTTGAAACATTAGGAAGCACTACATTGATTAAATCTTTATAATATGCCAAATTGGAATGAAGTCATTCTTGAAATTCAACAAGAACAAAAGAAAAATCCTAAATTAAATCCACTTGATACAGTCCGAAGGAAATACCTAAAAAAGGTTTCTGAAATTTCTGGAAGAAATACAATAGCGTATTATTCAGGTTGGCTTCAAAAACCACAAGTAGCAGGAACAGCAGTTGGAGACAAAGATAAATCTGGGTTTATGCTTACAATAAATAAGCTGGACAGAACTAAAGGATTAGACTTGATTTTACATACTCCAGGTGGAGATATTGCAGCAACAGAATCTCTTGTTGACTATCTATATTCTATGTATGGTAAAGACATTCGTGTTATCGTCCCGCAAATTTCAATGTCAGCAGGTACTATGATTGCATTTGCCTCCAAAGAGATTGTAATGGGTAAACACTCTAATTTAGGTCCTATTGACCCACAAATGGGTGGTTTAGCTTGTCAAGCTGTACTGAATGAATTTGAACAAGCGAAAGAAGATATAAAGCAAAACCCCCAATCAGCAGCACTATGGCAAGTCATTATTAGCAAATACCATCCAACTTTTTTGGGGGCTTGTAAACAGGCGATTGAATGGTCTGAAAAAATGGTGTTTGAATGGCTTGAAAATAATATGTGCGAAGGAGATACAGATAAAGTCAAAAAAATAGTTAGCACTTTTTCAAACCACACTGAACAAAAATCTCACGCAAGGCATATTTCTAAAAGAGAGTGTACAGAAATAGGACTAAACATTACTGATTTAGAAACCGACCAAGATTTTCAAGATGCTGTATTAACAACTCATCACGCTTTTATGCATACATTTTCAAGCACTCTTTGTATTAAAATAATTGAGAATCATAATGGAATTGCATATATAGAACAAGCTGCACAACCGACTTTAAATAAATAAAAGCCACTAACACTGTATAAAATTAATAGCGGTTTAGTACTAATTATAAAGTAGTATCGTTGTTAAAAGTTCAGTTCTAAACTGAAAGTTTTGCACCTTAAATCCGCTACTAATCTTATACTAACCGTTCTGTGGCATGCTGAATAAAAAAATCACATCGATTTTTTTTGAAAATTAACAATATTTTAGTATCTTTGACCTTTTAACATCTATGATAAATGATTGATATAATAATAGATAGATTAACAAACTCAATTCGGAATACAATAAGTTGAGATCAATTTAACACTAAGATTATTCAAGTTACTGTTAGCGAAAAAGGGATTACAAAAAAGGATTGGATTTTTAATTGGAGACAAGAAATTCAAGATGAAAATAAGGAAGTTTATAAATTGGTTATTGAAAATAATGAGAAAATAAATCAGGGACTTATAAGCATAACAGACAACAATGATCACATATTTATGAATTTGATCGAAAGTGCAAAGTTCAACAAGGGTAAGAACAAATTATACGAAGGTGTTCCTGGAAATTTAGTGGCTTTTGCTTGCAGACTTGCATTTGAGAAAGGATACGATGGAGTAGTTTCCTTTATTGCAAAAACAAAATTAGTCAATCATTATAAAACAAGTTTGGGTGCAACAATATTTCATGGAGACCAAATGTTCATTGATACACCAGCAGCACTTAAACTGATTAGACAATATTTTAATAAAGAACAAAATGAAAACTACAAAAGAAAAGGACAGTATTGACATTGAAGTTGTAAATCGTCCATTAACAACAAAAGAAAAACAATCCTTTAGTAAATTCTTAAAAACGAGAAAGAAAAGGAAAGTAAGAAAGTTTATAAAAGAAAGCACGAACACACAACACCTAATATAATAAATTGGGCAGAAAATGCTAAATATGAACGATTTAACTTTAAATAACCATTGTAGTAAAATGAAATATTGGTGCTTCAAAATGCCCAACTTATCATATTGCCACCGTCAGACTGTCTAAAAAAATCAACAATTTGTAGATAAAGATAATTTGCCACCAAAGGAATAATTTCTATACTATGAAATTTATACAAAGAAAAGACCGAAGGCAAGCATATATTTCTCCAACATCCTCCCCATCACTAATTCCTTAACAACATAATCGTTCCTTTGTATTTTTCATGTTGATAAAGAGTGCCTCTTGAATAAATATAAAGGTAGTATTCTCCTTCGGGGCATAGTTCTCCTTTGTAGGTGCCATCCCAGCGGTCTGTAATATCTTCTGTTTCAAATAGCAATTCTCCCCACCTTGAAAATATTTGCATTGTAAAATCAACAATAAAAGAACCTTTAATAACTACCTCATCATTAAGTCCGTCACCATTAGGAGTAAAAGCTGTAGGAACAAAAATATTGAAAGGTGTTTCTATGCACACTGTATTTGAATAGCTGACTTGTCCATCACTATTTCTAACTGCTGCAATTCTGTAGCAATAGTTTGCCTGATTTAGGGTTGTCCTGTCATCAATGTACATTGAAACGCTATCGTCAACATTTTTTATTAGTAGCTCATTATTACCGTATCTATCACTTACATTTATTGAATATTTTTCTATTCCTGAGGGCCAAAGCTCATAAGGTGTCCATCTTAGCACAGGAAATTCGTCAGTATTTTCAACTGACAATAAAATGGATTTACCGATATTACTGTAAGGACTGTTGTAATCACAACTATCAATAACTTTTAATCTGTAAGCATAAGATTCTGAATTAACATTTACGTTTTCATCAATGTAATCTAAAATATTACCATCAAAATTTGCAATATTTGAATAGTTGACTTTATCAATTGATCTTTCCAATTCAAATACTTTTGGTCGTCCTGTTGTAATTTTATCCCATTCAATTAAAATCTCTTCACCTTCAACTGTAGCTCTGTCAAGGAAAGGAGCAGGTACAAGACTGTAGAATGTTAGGTCTTGGGAAGTAGTATCAGGACATTGATTATTAGATTTTACGATTAAGGAAACAGTGTAAGTTCCGGCAGTTTGATAAATATTCCATGTATTTTGGAATGAAGCTGATGAACCATCTCCAAAATCCCATTTCCAATTATTTACCTTATCAGGTGAATTTATCGTTGACTTATCGTAAAACTTAATTGTATCCATCAGGCAAGGTGTAACATGCCTAAAGTCTGCAACAGGCATCGGATGAACTATCATATCTTTTACAACTGTATCCGGACAATTATAATAGTCTGATGTAGAAATAAGCATTACTTTATAGCTTCCATCTTTAGAATATTTGTTTTGAACATCTTTATTTGTTGATGAATTCGTATCTCCAAAATCCCAAACATAAGTCAGGGAACCATAAGCTACTGATGATGTATTTGTGAAATTAAAGTCATTTCCTGTTAAACATTGTGTGCTGTCATTTACGCTAAAGTCTGCATTTGGCATTGGTCGTACATAAATAGATTTTAGTGTTGAATCCAAACAAGCAAGCCCTGATGAGGCAATAAGTTTTACATTATAATTTCCAAAACTTAAATATTTGTGAACAGGATCTGTAAGGATTGAAAAGTTGTTGTCGTCAAATGACCAATTGTAAGTCAGGGTTCCTGAAGTAATTGTTGTGTTGTTTGTAAAAGCAAATTTGTTTCCTCTTAAGCATTGAGAAGTATCATTAATGTCAAAATCCGAGAAAGGCATTGGATGGACAAATAAATTTTTGTAAATCGTATCTCTGCATGAATTTAAAGATGTTGATATCAGGCTAACAGTAAAAGTATCATGATTTTTATAGCTGTTGCTTGGGTCTTGTTGGGTTGATGTATTGCCATCATCAAAGTTCCATGAATAATTCATACTTCCGTATGGAATTATTGAAGTATTGGTAAAGGAGAAATTATTTCCTCTCAAGCATTGTGAGCTATCATTAATATCAAAATCTGCAAGGGGCATTGGGTGAATATACACTTGTTTTGTTAAAGAATCCTTACAGTTAAGATTTGAATTTGTAACTAATTTTACATTAAATGTATCGTAAGTATTAAAAATATGTGAAGTGTCTTTATTGTAGGAATTACTACCATCATCAAAGCTCCATTTATAAGAAAGATAACCTGAATTGATAGTTGATGTGTTCGTAAAACCTACAAAATTATCAAGCAGACATTGGGAATTGTCATTGATTGAAAATACTGTAACAGGCGAAGGATAAACATTTGCAGTTCTGAATGTTGTGTCGGCACAAGCAAGTCCTGAGTTCACTACTAATGTAACTAAGAAGGTGTCATCGTTTGCATAAGCATGAGTTGGGTCTTGCTGTGTTGAAGAATTTCCATCACCAAGGTCCCATGAATAGCTCATTGTTCCTGAATTTATCGTTGATGTATTTGTGAAAACAAAATTATTTCCGTTAAAACATTGACGACTGTTATTTATTGTAAATGAAGGTTGAGGCGAAGGAAATACATAAGTGTGAAGTGTAAAAGTATCTTTACACCCATTGAATGATGTTGAAGTTAGTTGAACAGCAAAAGTGTCGTCATAAGTATAAGTGTAGTCAGTATTTTTAGTGTAAGCGGAATCACCTGAACCAAAATCCCAAACGAATGTTGTAGCTCCATAAGGTATTGTAGAATTATTTGCAAAAACAAAATAGTTTTCGTTAAAGCACTGCTGACTATCGTTAATTGAAAAATCACTAACAGGCATTGGGTGGGTTATCACTGTTTTTGACAATGAATCCAAGCATCCCATTGCTGAGGAAGTTATCATTTTTACAACAAAAGTATCATGATTTGAATATGTCTGTGATGGGTTTTGTAGTGTTGAGGTATCACTGTTTCCAAAATTCCAAAGATATGATAATGTTCCTGAAGCGATTGTTGTGCTGTCATAAAAATCAAAAATATTTCCTCTTAAGCATTGTGCTGAATTATTAATGCCAAAATTGGCAAAAGGCATTGGATGAACAAACACATTTTTAGAAACTGTATCGGGACAGCCGAATGGAGATGTTGAAATAAGTTGAACATTAAAAGTATCGTGATTTAAATAAGTATGATTTGTTACAGATATTGAAGCAGAATCTCCATCGTCAAATGTCCATTCATGAGAAAGTGAACTCCATGGAACAGTTGAGGTTTGGCTAAAAGTAAAGCTGTTTCCGTAAAGGCATTGTGAACTGTCATTGATACTAAAATCTGCATTTGGCATAGGGAACACTACAGTTTTTCTTAAAATAGAATCCTTACAACCCCAATCAGAAATTATCAATAATTTTACATCAAAAGTGTCAAAAGTGCTATACGAATGTTGTGGGTTTTGAGTCTGGGAAGTATCTCCATCATTAAATTCCCAGTAATGGGAGAATGTTCCTGAACTAATAGTTGAACTATCTGTAAAAATAAAATTATTATCGGTTAAGCATTGTGCCGAATCGGCAATAAAAAATTGTGCATCAGGCATTGGATGAACATGAACATAGGTTATCCCGAAAATAGAATCTTTACACCCAAGTGTTGATGTTGCAAGTAGTTTTACAACAAAAGTATCTGCATAAGGATAGGAATGAACAGGACTGAAAGTAAAAGCACTATCACCATCTCCAAAACTCCATTCGTATGATAATGTACCTGAACTTATGGAAGAAAGGTTTGTAAAGCCAAAAGCATTTTGATCAAAACACTGAGAACTGTCGTAAATAGCATAGTTGGCAACAGGCATTGGAAAAACGTATGAATGTTTTGTTACCGAATCCATACAACCTTGGTCGGTAGTTACAATCAGGTCGATAGCGTAAGTGTCTGCTGTTGAATAACTGTGAGTTACATCCTCTGTAGTTGTGGAATAGGAATCTCCAAGTAGCCAATTGTAACTCATGCTTCCCGAATATAAATATGTAGTATTTGTTAAAACAAAATTATTTCCTTCAAAACATTGTGTGCTATCATTAATTGTAAAATCTGCATTTGGCATAGGATGAACATAAACTAATTGCTCGGCAGTATCCTTACAACCAACTGCGGAAATGGATACTAATCTGACATTAAAAGTATCAAAATTAATGTAGGAATTGTTTGCATTCAAAGAAGAGCTTGTATCTCCGTTTCCATAAAACCATTCATGATTCATTGAACCGGAACTTAATGTTGAATTATTTGTAAATGAAAAATAATTACCGCTAAGGCATTGAGAAGTGTCATTTGTCGAAAATCCTGCATTTGGCATAGGATGAACATAAACTGTTTTCCCGAGAGAATCGGTACAGCCCAATCCTGACGTTACTTTTAGTTCTATCTGAAATGTATCCCATGTGTTGTAGGAATTAGCTGTGTTTTGATTTGTTGAGGAATTACCAGTACCATAAGACCATTTGTAAGACAAAGTACCTGATGCTATTGAGGAGCTATCGGTAAAAACAAAATAGTTGTCTCTAAAACATTGTGAACTGTCGTTTATCGAATAACCAACGAGAGGCATAGGAAATACAAAAGTTTTTTTAGTTGTTGTATCATTACAACCTTGTTCGGAAGTTACAAAAAGAACAACATTAAAAGTATCGTGATAGCTGTATGAGTAATTTGGGCTTTGAATAGAAGAAGTGTCTCCATTATCTCCAAAATCCCAAACAAAACTTTGGTTTCCTGAGGTTATTGAAGAATTATTGCTAAATGAAAAGTTATTTGCATACAAACATTGGGTGCTATCGTTTATTGTGAAAGTTGCGTTTGGCATAGGATGTATATAAACAGTTTTAGAAATACTGTCTTTACAAGCAAGATTAGAAGTTGATAATAATTTTACAGTAAAAGTATCGTCAGTCATATAACTGTGTCCAGAGTTTGTGCTTATTGAAGTGTTGCCATCACCAAAATTCCAAAGATAGGATTGGGTGCCTGTATTTATAGAGGAGGAATTTGTAAAATTAAAACTATTTTGGAAATAACATTGCGAACTGTCATTTATTGAAAATGAAGAATTTGGTGAAGGGAAAACATAAGTTGTTTTTTCAATTGAATCCTTACAACCCAAAGCTGATGTTGCCACTAAGCGAACTGTAAAAGTATCGTCATAAGAATAGCTGTAATTTGGTGCATTTAAATTAGAAGTGTTTCCATCCCCAAATCGCCATAGATAATTTTGACTTCCTGAATTTATGCTTGAAGAATTTGTAAAAACGAAATTGTTTGTAGCATAGCATTGCTGACTATCATTTATTGAAAATATAGGCTGAGGAGAAGGAAAAACATAAACGGTTTTTGAAAGTGAATCCTGACATCCGAGATTGGAAGTAGCAACAAGCTTAACTTGAAAGGTATCATCAGTTGAATAGATGTATCCTGGGCTATTTGAGGTTGACGTACTTCCATCGCCAAGATTCCAAAGATAAGTTTGTGTTCCTGTGTTTATTGTTGAACTGTTTGTAAAATTAAAATGATTTCCATTAAAACATTGATTGCTGTCATCAATTGTGAAAGCGGGATTTGGAGAAGGAAATACGTAAGTTGTATGTGAAACGGAATCCTTGCATCCAAGATTGGAGGTTGCAACAAGTTTTACAGCAAAAGTGTCATCAGAGGAATATGAATGAGTAGGGCTTGCTGTTGAAGATGTATCGTTATCGCCAAAATACCAGACATAATTTTGATTTCCGGTATTAATATTTGAAGAATTTGTAAAAACAAAAGAATTTCCATTAAAGCATTGCTGACTATCATTTATTGAGAACACAGCTTGAGGAGAAGGAAAAACATAAACGGTTTTTGAAAGTGAATCCTGACATCCGAGATTGGAAGTAGCAACAAGTTTAACTTGAAAAGTATCATCAGTTGAATAGCTGTGTCCGGGGCTATTTGAGGTTGACGTATTTCCATCGCCAAGATTCCAAAGATAAGTTTGAGTACCTGTGTTTATTGTTGAACTGTTTGTAAAATTAAAATGATTTCCATTAAAACATTGGTTGCTGTCATCAATTGAAAAATTAACGTTTGGATTAGGAAAAACATAAACTGTTTTGTAAGATGAATCAAGACAGCCATAATCGTTGTGAGCAACAAATTTTAC
>JAYEOP010000493.1 GCA_034723125.1 Bacteroidota bacterium
TTAGTACCTATTAAAAAACTAAAGAAAATTCTGCATATTTTCCGCTCATTCCTTTGTCCCCTAAAGAGGATACTATCACTCTCAGTGAGTTGGATTATCCTTTTAGGGAATTTAAGGGGTACAGATAGGCAATTAATGAGTTTTCTTATAAGCACTAATTACAAAAAGAGTAATTTTTTAATCTGTGAATCTGTCTTCGACAGACGAAGTCTGTGGCAAATTTGATTACCCACTCAAATCAACATAGAACCGAAAATAATATTAATTTAATTTTATAAACACTTTATATTTAAAAAAATACTAATACCAAAAATACAAAAGTGATTACCAGCTACCACCGGCACCACCGCCACCGAAGCCTCCACCACCAAAGCCTCCAAAACCACCACTTCCTGAACTAAAACTTCCATAGCTACCTCCATGACCGCCCATACTACTCATTAAGAACAGTGCTGTCCAAAAAGGAATACTATTGCTACGAGAATAGGAACGAACTGAAATAGCTCTAAAAATAATAAAAAAGAGTATAACAAATATTATTGGGAAATATGTAATCGGTTTTGTTTTTGTTTTCTCAATGTATTCATCGGGAGTAAATTCTTTCATGGCAAGCTTCATAATTACATTTGTTGCTTTATCCAATCCTCCATAAAAATCATTGTTTCTAAAATAAGGAAGAAGTTCCTTTTCTACTATTCTTTTTGCAATAGCATCAGGAATAACAGGTTCAAGCCCATAACCAACAGCAATGAATGTTTTCCTTTCTCCTTGCCCTCCTGTTGGCTTAACTAAAATTACTACACCATTATTAAATTTCTTTTGACCTACACCCCATTTTTCACCAATTTCATAAGCAAACATTGATTTATCTTGTCCATTAAGGTCATCAACAATTACTATAACTATTTGAGTTGATGTTGAGTTATTAAACTTTACAAGTTTTTGTTCAAGTTGAGCAACTTCATTTGCATTTAGTATTCCAACATAGTCGTTAACCAATCGAGCTTTTTTAGGTCTTTCAGGTACTTGAGCATTAATAATTGTTGTAAATAACAGCAGTAATATTATTGATAGTATTTTGTTTTTCATTCTAATTTAGCTTTAAATGTTTTTAATTATTTCCAAAAGAAATATCATCGGGAAGCTCATTAATATCTTCTCCTTCCATGTATGGAAAATATTTTTTAAGCTTTTCTCCAGCCATGCTAATTCCTTTAGTAAGCCCTTTTGTAAAATCTTCAGCTTTAAAAAACTTCCCCATTTCTTCTTTAATGTTGTCCCAAAAATGTTCTTCTACTTTTGCATTTATTCCTGCATCACCAAGTATTGCAAATTTTTTATCTTTGTAAGCAATGTAAAATAACACTCCGTTTCTGAGTTCTGTTTTATGCATTTCAAGTTTTTTGAAAATAAAAGCAGACATGTCTAAAACATTTTCTTTGCATCTCTTATCAATATGAACTCTTATTTCACCTGATGTTTGAAGTTCTGCATCTTTAACTGCGTTAACAATTGAATCTTTTTGTTCCTGAGTAAAAAAGTGATTTGCCATAATTTTATTAATTATTTAAAAGGTCTTTTACATCCGGTGCTTTTTCTGCACCTTCATCTGCTTGGAAATTAGGTTTTCTTTCAAAACCAAACATTGAAGCATAAATGTTTGAAGGAAATTTTCTGATTGATGTATTATAATTTCGTGTTATTTCAATAAATTTCATCCTTTCAACAGAAATTCTATTTTCAGTACCTTCCAATTGTGCTTGAAGTTCCAGAAAATTTTGATTTGCTTTAAGATTCGGATAGCGTTCAACCACTACCATCAATCGGGACAATGCAGAACTAAGTCCTTTTTGTGCCGCTTGAAATTGTTGCAATTGTTCAGGATTCATGTTGTTAGCATCAATATTTATTCCTGTAGCTTTTGAGCGTGCTTCTATAACATCTGTTAGAGTTTGTTTTTCAAAATCTGCATAACCCTTAACTGTTGAAACAAGATTGGGAATAAGGTCTGCTCTACGTTGATACACATTTTCAACCTGCGACCATTGAGCAACTACTGCTTCATCAAGAGTTACCAGTGTATTATATTTTCCTTTGATTGAAAAAAACAGTAAAAAAATAACTGCTGCAATAACTATTAGTGGAATCCATTTTTTATTCATTGTTAAATGCTTTAAAAGTTAAATAAATTAGAGGTTCAAAGATAATATTTTTTTAACAAGTATCTCGTTTCTCTGAAACGTTTTCAAGATGAGAAGAATAATACCAAGTTGCGTTCAAAACTACCAATATCATATTATTTTGGTATTTTGCTTAACTCGTGTCTTTAAGAAAACTCTGCAAAATTAGATTCCTATTCCAATTCACTGGAATGAAGATCGTGTCCCATTCTAAGCTTTTTTGTTTTCAGGTATGTTTTGTTGTGTTTATTTGGTTCTATTTCCAAAGGAATACGCTCAGTAATTTCAAGTCCATAACCTTTTAATCCGATTTTTTTTGATGGATTGTTGGTTATTAGCCTTATTTTTTTAATATTTAAATCTCTAATAATTTGAGCACCTACACCATAATCCCTTTCATCCGCTTTAAAACCAAGATGGACATTTGCGTCAACAGTATCCATTCCCTGTTCTTGCAATTTATATGCTTTTAGCTTATTATAAAGACCTATTCCTCTACCTTCCTGATTCATATAAATAACAGCACCTCTCCCTTCTTTTTCAACCATTCTTAATGCTTCATGCAGTTGAGAACCACAGTCGCATTTCAGAGAGCCGAATATATCTCCTGTAACACAAGAAGAATGTACTCTTATCATTACATCATCATCTTTTGTCCACTTACCTTTAATAAGAGCAAGATGAATATCATTTGTTGTTAATTGTCTGAATGCAACAACATCAAAATTCCCATATTTTGTAGGAAGATGAACATCCACTAATCTTTCAATCAGGGATTCATTTTGCATTCTAAAATCAATTAAATCATGAATAGATATAAGTTTTAAATCAAATTTTTTAGCAAGTTTTTCAAGGTCGGGAAGTCTTGCCATTGAACCGTCATCATTCATAATTTCAACAATAACTCCAACAGCTTCAAAGCCTGCTAATCGTGCCAAATCAATTGCTGCCTCTGTGTGTCCTGCTCTTCTTAAAACTCCTCCTTCCTTAGCTCTAAGAGGAAAGATATGTCCCGGTTTTGCAAAATCATCCTTTGTTTTTGAATGGTCAATTAAGGCTCTTACTGTAGCAGCTCTATCATGGGCAGAAATCCCTGTGGTACATCCATATCCGTTTAAGTCAATTGAAACTGTAAAAGGAGTTTCGTGCAAAGCGGTGTTATCTGTAACCATAAGTTCTAATCCTAAAATATCAGCACGGCTTTCAATTATCGGGGTACAAATTAAACCTCGACCTATTTTTGCCATAAAATTAATTACTTCAGGAGTAACATTTCTTGCAGCAGTAACAAAATCTCCTTCATTTTCACGATTTTCGTCATCTACTACAATTACAATTTTCCCTCGTTTTATATCCTCTATTGCTTCTTCAATTTTATTAAACATTTTTTATTGATATCTTTGTGTTGGTTGCCAAATATTTGTTTTTACACCTTTTAAAAATTTAAATAAACCGAGCAAAAGAGCCAAATTCATGAAATAGAAATGTGTTATAAAACGGAGCAAAGTTATATTAACTTTTATTCTTCTCAAAGAACTATCTACAAATGGTATGATAAATAATAGCAACTGACCTATTAGTGTTATTTTGAAAAAAATATTTGTGTTAAAAAGAAAAATATTTGACACAAAAATTAAAATAAGAAAAAAAGGTCCATGCCATCTTATTACTTTATGAGATAAAAAACTAAAAGAAACTCCATTAAACAAAGGAATTAGTAAATTTTTGTATCTTGTAAGATTTTGAAAGTTTCCAATTGAGATGCGAATTTTTCTTCTAAACTCTTCTGATAATTTATTTGAAACATCTTCGCTACAAACAGCATCAAGCTCGTTAATACACTTCCCACCATTTTCAATTACATTCATAGTAATATAAAAATCATCCATAAAAAAACGTGCTGGCACTTTTGAATAATTTTTAGTCCTGATTGAATAACAACCTCCAAAAGCACCAATCATTGCACCAAACAAAATGCCTTCATTGTATTTTATTTTATTCTCCCTTGAGATATACATTTCTTCTTGCTGTGAAATTCCTTGCTCATTAAATCGTGAGTTAATAATATTTCCTCCAACAAGAGAAATCTTGTCATTTTTATAATGCTTTAGCAAATGATAAATAGTATCAGGTTTAAAAATAACATTTGCATCAGTTAACACTAACACTTCATTTTTTGCCCTTTCTTTTAAATTATTAATTATCTCAGCTTTCCCTGTTCTTTGTTCAAATTCTATGAGTTGCAAGTTTTTATACTCTTGTTTTAGCTTAATAATTATTTCATTTGTTTTATCGCTGGAAGCATCAGAGCCAATCAAAAATTCAATTTTGTCAACAGGATAATCGGTATTAAAAGTGCTTTTTATTTTGTTTTCAATTACAAGTTCTTCGTTATAAACAGCCAGCAGAATAGAAACATTAGGAAGGTCTTTATCGCTTTTGTTAAAGATTATATTGTTTTGTGTTTTTTTTCTTGCCATCAAAGAAAGTATCAAAGGGAAAAAGACGTAGGAATGCAAAAGCAAAAAAACACTTATTATAAAAATCAATATCCAGCTCATTTCAATTTTCCTTTATACTGCAAAGGTGCATAGAATATTTTTTAATATCTCTTTTTTATTCTAATTCTTTCTTGCCAACTAATCAGTCTGCAATTTATATTTTAGCCGAACTTGACTAAATTGAAAGTCATCTCGCTACAGTCTTAGAAAAAGACAGAGATATTTTGTTGTCTAAATAAATCATTATTATATTTGCGAAAGTATTTCAAGATACATTCAATTTTATTAGGACATGAATCGAGTAAAACAACAGAGATATAAATAATGTCTTTGTATTTTTAATTATAAACCAAAAAAACTTTTTATGAAAAATTTATTATTATTCCTGTCTATTATTTTAAGTTTTAATGTGTATTCACAAATTTCGTATGAGGAGCGTTTTGAAATTGTAAAAGAAGATGGCTATTCTAAGTATAAAATTTATGAATTTGGAGAGTATGGCTTACTGATGCGATCTGTTGCCACTAAAGATGTGGAAGACAATACAGAATTGAAGTTTGAATTGATAAATACTAATCTTGAGATTGAAAGTAAAAAATCTGTAATGCTTGGCAATAAAATGTATGATAATGAGATTTTTATTACTAATAATTGTTATCATAATTTATTTAAAGGTAGAAAAGGAAAGTTTACCTTAGTTAGCATAGATATAAAAAACTTCAAAGTGTATAAAGTTGACGGCATCTTACCAAAGAAAATGCGTACTGGTGATATGGCTGTATTGGGTGATTATGCATATTTTAAAGCTCGTGTAAAAAGGAAATATTTTGTGTTTTCTTTAAACTGGAAAACTGGAGAAACAAACACTATTCCAGTTTTGATTCAAAGTGTTAAACCTAAAAATATTTTTTTAAAAAAATTTCAAGTATTAGAAGCTAGTAATGAGATTTTTCTTTATTTGATAGTTATCGAAAAGAAGAATTATGATTTGTATGTGATGCGTTTGAATGAGAATGGGGAAAAGGAGTCTTTATTTAATATGAATAAGAATATTGAAAAAATTATTACAGATATTACTGCTTTTCCTATTGGTAATGATCAATATATTTTTTCAGGCACTTATACCACGTCTTCTATTCGTGATAAGCAACATGCTCTTCCTACCTACGGTAAATTTAGTACTCCTTCTATTGGTGTTTTTTTCTGTAAAACAAATGATAACAATAATATTGAGTTTATTGAATTTTATAATTTTTTGGATTTGAATAATTTTTTGAATTTTCTTTCTGAAAAAAGACAGAAAAAGATAAAGAAAAAAAGAGAGTCTAAGAGAAAGGAATATGATTTGAGTTATGATATCACCATGCACGATATTATTCACATTGACGATGCTTATATTTTATTGGGCGAAGCTTTTAATACTACATTTCGAATAAAAACTTATGAAGACAGAATTACAGTAAATGGAGTTACTGAGACTCAAACACGCTCAAGAAATGAGTTTGATGGTTTTCAATATTCTCGTGCTTTTATTGCTCGATTTGAAAATGATGGAAATATGGAATGGGATCACTGTTTAAATTTGAATGATGCAAGTAAAACTTTGACTGAGAAGAAAAATATTTCCATTCAAGAACAAAATGCAAATTCTATAAAATTGGTTTTTTCTTCTTCCAACAAAATCAATTATGAAAAAGTTGATTTTGGAGGGAAAATACTCCATGATTTTGAATCTGTTGAGATTGAGACATCATACGATGACAAAAAGGTTATATCTACAGTTTCTAATTTAGACTATTGGTATGATAATTATTTTATTGTTTATGGCACTCAAACAATAGAGGAAAAGGACAGTAAAGGTAAGAAAAGGGAAAAAAAGATTTTGTATATTTCTAAAGTTCTTATTCAATAATATTTATTCCATCATCTACTGATGTTCTTTCTCGCTGATTTTTTCCTACATTATCATAATCTGGAACTGTTTGATGCTCTTCTAAAAAATGTTTTAAAATTAGGCTTACCATTAAATTAAAAGCTAAAGGTAAATCTAGCGGTGTAAGAGTGATTAGAAAAAGGGGAGAAAGACAGATATATTTTGTTGTCTAAAAAATCATTATTACATTTGCGAGAGTATTTCAAGATACATTCAATTTTATTAGAACATGAAAATATTAAAACTACAAAAATTTATACTAATATTACAAACAAGAGATTTGACGGCATTGTTAATCCATTGGATGATATGGACTTATAGCTTTTTGGGTATCTCTGGATATAATGGAAATAAACGGGAGTTCCGTTTATGCTAATGTTAGGCTTAATTATAAAAAATGATGGAGGAATTTCAACAAAACCTAAATAACCTTCAGGGAGTTTTTACCAAATTCACTCAGAATCTTGCTAAAATTCTTGAGGACATAAATTTTGAAGTTCCTAACATTGGGGAGTTAATTCGTATATCATTTGAACAACTTCCAGAATCCTTAAAAGAATTAAATAAACATGGTTGGTTTATGACCCTTGAGATGTCACCAGTCGAAATACATACAGTTTCTTCGTATTCTGTTAATGGTAACCTAGATAAAGTTGACGATTTTTTTGTCAATCACATTTCAGAATTAAATTCATCCATTGAAAAAGAATTATATAAAAATTTTCCTTTAAGGATGAAAATCCTTAAAGAAGGATTTCAAGCGCATAGAAAAGGTAATTTTCATTCATCAATACTCATATTTCTTAGTCAATCAGACGGAATATGTCGAGATATAACTGGTTTTAAACTATATAATCAAAAAAAAGGAAAACCAATTATAAAAAAATATCTTGAGGAGTTGGATCATGATTCTTTCGCATATAAAATACTTCAACAAATAGCTGAACCTGGACTAATAAATTCATCTGAAAGGGATTTGTCAAATTACAATGGTTCTTTAAATAGACATGAAATTATGCATGGAATTAGCACTAATTTCGGGAACGTGACAAACAGTTTAAAAGCAATCTCTCTACTTAATTACGTTGGCAGAATTCTATGGACTTGCATAAAAGATGATGAAAAATAAAATAACTAAGCCTAATCGAGTAGGCGGCTGACGGAGTAATCTCCGTCAGTATTCCTTCGTTAAAACTACACTTATCCCAATTCCAAGACGATTAACGTCAGACTGTTTAAAAAAATCAACAAATTGTAGATAAAGATAATTTGCCACCAAAGGAATAATTTCTACTTTTAACATCTAAAATTTATACAATGAAAAAAACAGAAGACAGTCATATATTTTTTTAACATCACTGGAAGAAGCAATTCTAAAAACGCAACCAAAAAAAAACAAATTATTTTTAAGCAAAACAGAAATGTCCTTATATTTGACAAAAATTTAATCGGTGGTTAGGGTTATTAGACAGACTGGCGTTGGCATTCATTATAAGAAACACCCACGTTATCAAAAAAAAAACAAAACAAGCGTGATTGATATGAGAATATTTCCTTACTTTGCACCGAATTAAAACAAACTATCATGTTAATTAGATTTAATGTTGAGAATTTTCTGTCTTTTAATAAGAAATCTGAATTTTCACTTATAGCAA
>JAYEOP010000494.1 GCA_034723125.1 Bacteroidota bacterium
TGATAAAGGACAATTTAATTTTGATTACAAATTAAAGAAGGGTGTTTGTAAAATATTGAATGCTACTGAGCTTATGAAAAAAATGGGAGTTAAGGTTTGATACAATGATTTAATGATTTAATGATACAATGGTGTAATGATACAATTATGTAAGCTCCAAAATAGCTTTATCTAGGTTCGCTGAATTTCAATCATTTAATAAAATAATAAAGTCAAATTCCAATGACAGTTCATAGTAACATTACCTAACAAATTCAAACTCAGCAACTTTTTTATTTCCACAATTATCTTTTACAACAACTTTTAAACTGTGTTTTCCGCTTGATGTTCTGCTATCAAATTTATGTTTTAAAAGATTGTATTTTGCATCATATTCCATCAAAACCCACTTGCCGTCAATATATCCATTGTATGAACTTATCCCCGATTGCTTGTCATAAATTTTTAACTTTAGTTCCTTTTTTGATGAAACATAACTTCCATTTTTAAAATTTAATGCTTTAATAACTGCATCAACAGAATCCACAACAACACAAAAAGTTCCAAATTCACGAACCTTAGTTTCTATCCATCCATTTTCTAATTTACCACCCAAATAGCTAAAAGAATTTTTCCCGTATTTTACAGCTATGTAGGCTTTGTCTTTATATTTCTCAGGGAGATTCTGCGTTTTTATTTTTAAAATATATCTTTTATGAACAGGAACATCATTTTTGTGAATTATATGTAGTTTTGAATAAGTGTTACTATTCCCTTCTTTTGGACGATATTTAAATTTCAAATCATCATAAAAAGTATTTGGGAAAGCAAATAAATTTATCTCATCATCATAAAAATAATTTGCTTCCTTAACGCTAAATATTTTCCTGTAACTTTCATCATTTAAGTTCTTCGTATTACTTTTCAATTCTTCGCCACTTATTTTAAATTTAAGCACCGACATATTTCCCGAAAAATCTTTAACAAAAATATTTATTTGATTTTCTTTTCCAAATTCAGTAATTATTTCCCCATTATTATTTATTGTTTCGTAAAATGGTAATTTGTTATTTGGTAACAAAAACAATCTTTGAATTTTTTTCTTTTTATGCACTTTTTCAGCGTAGTCAATATGAGCATTTATATACCTTGAATTTGCAAAACTGAAAGTATTAAATTTCTCTTCAAAAATATTTTCATCATTTACTTTTAGCAAAATATTATAAACCCCCAAAGTACTGTATGAATTATTCATTTTGTCATAAGTCTCAATGCCAAGTTTAAAAGCACCATTTACAGAAATATTTTTTACTCCTCTTAAAATATAATTTCCATTACTTTTTGAAAGCCGTAACACAAACTCATCATGATAAAATTTTGAATAAGTTGAATTTTTTCCATAATAAGTAACTTTTACAACAAAACTCTCGTTAACAGGATAAAGCTTTATCCTCCTTATTTCAGGCTTTATCTCGTCAGTTATTTTCAATCCGAAATACAAAGGATTTATTGGCCATTCCGATTTTGTATCTCTGATTTCAAAATGAAGATGTGGACCGCGTGAACTACCTGAATTTCCTGATAAACCAATCAACTCACCTTTTTTAAAAACAAATTTATTCTTTGAAGGATAAAGTTGAATAGCGTATTTCTTTTTGTGATATTGATTCTTTTTTACAAAGCTTTCAATATCATCGCTAAACTTTGAAAGATGAGCATAAACAGAGGTAAATCCATTTGGATGATTTATGTACAAAGCATTTCCAAAACCGTAAGGAGAAACTCTTATCCTTGAAACATATCCATCCGCAACAGCAACAATCTTTAATCCCTGCTGTCCATTGGTTTTTATATCAATTCCCGAATGAAAATGATTTGTTCGTAACTCGCTAAAAGAACCTGAAAGATAAATTGGTATTTTTACAGGACTACGAAAATAATCTTTTGGATATTCTTGTGCTGAAATAGAATTTAATGCAAAAATAAATATAAAAAATATAATTAATTTCAATTCTGATTTGCAAATGTTCATTACTTAACCTTTAGCTCAAATAATTTATTAGTTTCTAAAAAACCTTTTAAAACATCATTTTTTTCAACCTTGGCAACACCTTGGGGAGTACCTGTAAAAATTAAATCTCCGGGCTTTAAAGTAAAATATTTTGAAATGTACGAAATGATAAAAGCAAAGTCAAAAATCATTTCCTTAGTACTTCCCTTTTGTACAACTAAAGAATTTTTTGTTAAAGAAAAATTAATATCCTTTAAATCAAAAATTGTTTTTTTTGACACAAAATCCCCAACAACAGCCGCACCATCAAATGCTTTGGAAATTTCCCAACTTAAGCTTTTCTCTTTCAATTCATCTTGAATATCTCGAGCTGTAAAATCAATTCCCACACTTAATTCATTAAAATAATTTAATGCTTCTTCCTTCTTAATATTTTTCCCTTCTTTACTGATTTTTAAAACAATTTCTATTTCGTGATGAATATTTTTTGAAAAATCGGGAATTTTAAAATCATCGTTTTTGTCTAATAAAGCAGTATCGGGTTTTAAAAATATAGCAGGTTTTTTTGCTACAACATTCTTTAACTCCTCAACATGCTTCACATAATTTCTTCCAATGCAGATTATCTTCATTATTTTAACTATTAATTAGCTCTCAAATTTAGAAATTTCATTTTTAACAAAATCAGATAGTTGCCCTATATATTTTTTTGAAAAATCAAACTTTATTCCTGCTGTTTTATAAATTTCAGGAATGCTTTTAGTATATCCGAGTTTTAATGCATTCAAATACGCAGTCAAGCCTTTTTCTTTATTTTCTATAAAATTTTTCCAAATCGCAATTGCACCTAATTGAGAAATAGCATATTCTATGTAATAAAATGGTACTTCAAAAAGATGCATCTGCTTTTGCCAAAGCTTTTTCTTTTGCTCCTCATAATCAGAAAAGTCAATTATCCCACTTGAAAATTCATCAAAAATATCTGTCCATTTTTCATCTCTTTCTTTTACCGTATGCTCAGGATTAGTGTAAATCCAATGTTGGAATTTATCAATAATAGCCACCCATGGCAATACTCCCAGCAAATCGGCAAGGTGTGTAAGCTTTGCTCTTTTTAGTTCATCTTTATCTTGAAAAAATACATCCCAATAATCAAAAGTAATTAATTCCATAGACATTGAAGCCAACTCAGCAACTTCCGATGGTGTGTCTTTGAAATAAACAAGTTCCAAATCGCGTGATAAAAAAGAATGAACAGCATGTCCTCCCTCATGAAACATAGTTACCAAATCACGCAATAAACCTGATGAATTCATAAAAATAAAAGGAATTCCGGTTTCACTAAGTGGATAGTTATATCCTCCGGGGGCTTTTCCTTTTCGTGAATCAAGGTCAAGGAAAGATTTTTCCTTCATTATTTTAAGATATTTCCCAAGCTCTCCAACTTTGTTAAAAACAGTTATTGAATTGTCAATCAATTCCTCAGTGCCTTCAAATGGTTTTAAAGGAGCTTTACCATAAAGGTCAACACCCATATCGTAAGGTTTAAGTGAATCTAATCTGAGTTTTTCCTTACGTTTTTGGTGAATTATTTTTAAAAGCGGTAAAACTTCCTCTCTGATTGATTCATGAAATTTTAAATTATCTTCAATTGTGTAATCAAACCTATTGAGTGAAACAAATTTATAATCTCTATAATTTTCAAAACCTGCATTTTTTGCTACTTTAGTACGTAATTTTACAAGCTTTGAAAATATTTTATCTAATTCTTCAACATTTTTTGCCCTTCTGTTAGCAATTTTTTCATAAATTTCTTTTCGTAACTTTCTGTCTGTTTGCTCCAAAAATTTTGATGCCTGTTGCAAGGTCATTTCTTTACCATCATGCTCAATGGTCATTGCTGAACTAATGGTGTTAAATTTATTTGTTTCCTTACTTATTTCAGTAAACAATGGAATATTTTCCTTTCTAAAAAGGTTAATTTCATTTTTAATTGATTTGATTAAAATTTTATAAGAAGCTTCCTTAAATTCATTAAGCTTAGGGAAATTAATAAATTTTTTGTTCAGCTTATCTTCATAAGGAGCAATTTTCGGTTGAATTTCATTAATAAAATACTCGTAGTTTTCCTTAATCTTTTCATCAGTTGTGTTGCAAGTAAATTTTATATAACGCCACGCCAAATTCTCACTAACAAAAGCATCTAACTCACTTCTATCTTTAAGCCATTTTTTATGCTCATCAAAACTTTCCACTTTTCTTCCAATCAGATTATCATAATATGTTTTTATTTCTTCCCAATTATTAATAGCCTGATTTTCTTTTATATATTCTCTATCCTTTATTTTCATCTATTTATTTTATTTGTTTATTTGTTTATCTGGTTATCTGTTTATTTATTTGGTTATCCATACGGACTCATACGAGCTAATTTCGTGTCGCAAGTTTTGTTTATTTGTTTATACCTTTTTTTACGATTTTCTAATCGCTTACTGTATCTTGTATTTCCCACATCTTGTCATGATTTGTCTCTACAATTTTGCTACACCTACATCTGCCGACTGAAGACTGCTTACTGTTGACTGAAGACTGCCGACTGTTGACTAAAGACTGCCTACTTCCCTCCCTCAGGTTTTTCCTCGCTTTCCTTATTTTCGACCTCTTTCTTTTTCTCCTCAGCTTCTTTTTCCTTCTTTTCAACTTCCTCTAACTCCTTAATTACATCAGGGTAAATTTCAGCAATTACATTGTACCACTTAATCATTTTTTTCATATCCGAGATATAAACTTTCTCTTCATCATGGTCTATTACCACTTCCTTAAAATATTCTTTAATTTTATTGGGTTCGGTTTTAGGTGTTATGCTAAGCTTAAGAACATCTTTTTTATAAAACCTAAGAAATACATCAGAAAGGAAAAAATCTGATCCATCTTTTGAAAAAATAGTTATATCGTTCAATATCAAAACATGAAGATTCGGTTGCACTTTGAATTTTGTTTTTTTCTCGTTTAAAGTTTCAACAATAATTCCTTTTGGTGATTTGGAAATAACACGAAATAAATCTCCTTTTCCTCTGATTGCAATTATGTCTTTAAGATCCATATTTGTTTTTTCTTATTTAAGCTTTAATGTAATTAAAAAAATTTAGTGGCAAATATAATATTTTTGGAATCAATGATTGAAAATAATTTATTAACTTTTCTTTTGAAAAAGAACGTATTTAAAACCCAAATTTTATTTGAGATTTACTGCAATTTATACATTTTTTTTAAATATTCAAATCAATTAATTTCCCATTATTCATATCATAAACCCATCCATGAACAATAGGATAAGAATTTTTAATATGGCTTTTTTGAACATATAAAGTTTTAATAACATTTTCTGCCTGCTCTATTACATTAAGTTCTACAAGTCGTTTGTATTTTTGTTCGTCATCATCAATTAGTTCCAATTCTTCGAAATGATGCTGATAAACATCTTTAATATTTTTTAGCCAGCCATCTAACAATCCAAAGGATTTTTGTTCCATCGCCAATTTTATACCACCACATCCGTAATGACCGCAAACTATGATATGCTTCACTTTAAGGTGTTCAACCGCATATTGAATTATAGACATAATATTTAAATCATTATTTGAAACTACATTTGCAATGTTTCTGTGAACAAATAAATCTCCAACATCTAGACCCGTAATTATATTTGCAGGAACTCTACTGTCTGAACAGCCTATATATAAAAAATCAGGCTTTTGTTCTTTATATAAATTTTTGAAAAATTCTTCATCTTTTTCATTTTTCCTTTCTACCCATTCCTGATTTAATTTAAAAATCTTATTGTATTTATCAGATTTCATATTTTAAAGCTTTTATTTTTTTTGTGTCATATTTATTTTAATGTTCTGTTTTTATAAAAAAACAAAAATATAAAGATTCTCTATATATCCAAACTATCTAACAGGCTTTTAATTTTTTGTAAATATTCACTAAAAAAAAGCATGGGCCTACTTCAAAAAATAATTAAAACTCAAATTTACAAAAATATAGCTTAATGTTTGTGTACATTTTAAGCCTTAGTATATTCGTGTTTTTGTCTCATTGTCCATTGTATAATTGTATCATTATACCATTATATCATTGTCTCATTTAACTCCCCTTAACAACCTTAGTTTTAGGATATTTTACGGAATAAATAAACTTAATGCTTTTCTTTTCATTTGCTTGCAATTTTATTTCCCATGAAAGCTTTCCTACTTTTTTCACTAATTCAGCACCACCCGACTCAAGTAATTCTACTTCAATATCTTTTATGTTTGACAATGGAATTTGGTCAAGAACTTCAATCGTTACTGGTTCCGATTTTGTATTTCTTAAAGTTATTTCGTAAGCATTTATATGCTTCTTTGTCGTAAGTGAAGTTTTTACCGTACTTTCTTTGTACAACTTTTCTCTTTCAATTATAATTTTACTATCTCTGCCAAAAGACAACAGAAGTGTGTCGGCTGTTATGTATGGATTTATTTGAGACTGCCCCACATAAGTATTTTCAAAGAAAATATTTGCTTTTCCAGGCAACAAATTATATTTACCCCAATCGGCAATTTTAGCTAATAAAAATGCCGCTTTATCAATTGATGGAACAGCATGATACTCATAGTCTGCAGGAATTGAAAACTCAGTCATTATTACCATATGATATTTTCCATCCGTAGGAATAGTATAAGGTTGTTCTACTTTAAATTCTACATTCATCTGACTTTCATGCATATCCATTGGCACATAACTTTGTTTAATTTGCACATATTTTTGTTTAGTCTTAGCTATTTTCATTGCATCAACATATTTCATTGGTTTATTTGAGATAGCTTCTTCTTCATATAACATATTTCGATTACTTACTACTTCTTCCCTTTTTGAATATATAGTTGGCTGATAAAAATAAACATATCTCGGATTCAAAATAGGTCTGCTGTTATTTATATTAGGATTAGCTGTAGAAATTGTAATTGGTACATTTTCCCAATTCAGACCTGTTCTCTGATAAACATTTGCTTTGTAAACTAATTGAATATTTTTATCGATTCCATCTGAACGCAAATCATAAATTGGTACCCAACTTACATTATTTACAATATATGAAAAAACAAAATCCGATGTTTTTGCTCTATCCGAAATTACTTCAAGTACGATTTCTCCCGTTGATTTATTTAAACCTGAACTCAACTGCTTTATTTGGTTTTGCATCCTGCTTAACACCTCTCTAATTTCCCTTTCTTTCTTATCAAAATCAACTAATTTGTTTTGTAACACACTCATTCTCTTGAAATAATAATCAGACAAAGATTTAAGTTCTTCTACTTTTACTCCTTCCTGAGTACTCCCTAATTTTGTATTAGAACTTATAACATTCATTTCTCCTTTTGTTACATCTTTAGCCTTTTTGTTAATTGCTAATTTATAATTTAATATCTTAACCGAATCCTGAAGTATTTTTATTCCTTTTGAAACTTTTTTGTCTTGCAAATAATTAATTCTGTATGAAACCGATAATAACTTAACACCTTCTGTCATTCCTACTTGAATACTTTGTACTTGCAGAGATGTTGTCAATCCTCCAAACACAAGAGTTGAAGAACCTTTTGTTACACTTGATTTAGTTGCTCTTACAATTTTTGCATTTTGTTTGTATATTGTAACATGCTTTATTTTTGATGGTATTTCAGTAGAAAATGAATAATTAACAAAAATTAAGACGGTAAAAAATAATAAGATTGATTTTTTCATGATTGTTTTTTTTGGTTATCCTCTGTTTTAACAAAAATAATTCCACTTTCTTCTATATCCATCCAGACTCATACGAGCTAACTTCGTGTCGCAAGTTTTGTTTATTTGTTAATTTGTTTCAATGGTCATTTGCTTCGCTGTCATTTAATTGTCATTAAGTTGTTTATTTGGTGATTTGTTTATTCTAAATTTGACTGGAGACTGCCGACTGCGGACTGGTAATTTGTTTATATTTTCACGCAAAGACGCAAAGAACGCAAAGGAGAATTGTTTATTTGGTAATTTGTTTATTTGTTTATCCGATACACTAACTCTAAGTACTTTAGGCACTCTAGGCACTTTAAGTACTTCTTTTTGTTTATTTGTTTAAACGCAGAGTCGCAGAAACGCAGAGAAAAAAATAACTAATAAATCAACCCTATTCAGGCAAGCACATGTTTTTTACTGCCGACTGGAGACTGCCGACTGCGGACTGGTAATTTGTTTCAA
>JAYEOP010000495.1 GCA_034723125.1 Bacteroidota bacterium
ACAGGTATAATATTATCTATATTAATATATATCTCCTCTAGTGTTGGTGAGAAGTTATCAATTATAGTCTGTATGGCATCTAAGTTATCGTGTACAGTAACTATCTTAGAATACTCTACCTCATTAAATTCACTGGTTACAGCAATGTTATTACATACTAAACCACTTTGTCTTTTAGGCATCTTTTACTCCTTCCTTATTATTCATTATACATATCCTTTAGCACAAACAGAACTTAGGACTCCATTATCAGGGGTTATTAAACCTTCGTCTATTATCATATTACAACTACTAGTGTAGGCTTGTAAATGATGTGCAGAAGGACCATCTAAATCTCCACTACTACCACCATACAGAACATAACCTATATAATGTAGCATAGGTGTCAATAATGTATATGGTATAGCAATAGTATCATCTAAGGACGTAATTAATGGAGGTGAAGCTTGATATATTACACTCAAATACTCTCCTGGAATAGGGTTACTAACTTGTATTTGATTGTAGGATATAGTAGAGATAGTATTTAAATCATATTCATTATTAAGATCAAATAACTCAGCTCGTTGATTATATACTTCTACCACGTGTAAACAATCCTCATTAAGCTGATATATAGTAGTAGCTTCAGCCATTAGTACATATTGCTCATTAATAGTAAGTCTAAATTTCTTATGTAATTCAATATTAGCTATATTAATAGCATTAACTAGTTTATCATCTTCTAATTTAACTTGTTTGAGTACTCCGGCTGTAGCAAATGCTTTTATGTCATTACCAGTCATACCACTTACTCCTTTATAAATTTTATATGGTATTATAACATAATTCTAGAAAACTACACTACTTTGACCAGTGTCTATATCATCTACTTCTACCCACATACCATCACCTAATGATTTGGTATTAAACTCATATTCTACTTCAGTGCTAGGTTTCCATGGGTTCATAACAGCTAACATGGAAATTGTATCTATCACATCATCATGTTTGCTTTTAAACCCTGAAGCAGATGCATTACGTAACTCATCCATAGCTTCTGTAATTTGAGGAGATTTCTCCATCTCCTTAGGAAACCATATTTTCTTACTTTTGAACAATGGGAGAATTACCATAAATCTAACCATTTTGTTAGTGTTAGGTCTAATACCAGGAGCAGCTTTATTGCCTTCACTAGCCAGATTAAAGAATATATTCCTATTAATCATCTCACCTTGCAACCATTGTATAAATCCACCTTGTTGTCCTGTAACCTCTACACCTACATTTTGAGGTTTATACATAGATACAAATCTAAATAGATCATTTATATTAGCATCCATCAACTGACGCTTAACTATGCCATCTACATACATCCAGTCACCATTATTATTATAAGCCCATACACTTATAACGGAATAATCAGCACTAGTCTTTTCTGAAGTAGCAAAGTCAGTAGTTATATAAAAGTTATATTTCTCTTTATTCTGCAGCACACTAACTCTATTGTACCAAATGATATCATCATCTTGAACTAATCTATCTTCATCTGACATAATTCTTAACATCATTTCCTGATTAAAGGTGTCTATTTTACCTGCTTTCATAGCCTTATCATATTGAGATTTAACATAGTCATAATCAAACCTATCTTCCCAACTACCTCTAAATTCTTCTCTAGTACACGGGAATTTCTCACATACAGGATAAACATTAGTATACCATGCCCCTGATTCTACAGCTTTATACAGAGGATCTTTAGCGTTAAATGGAGTTCCTGACCATATAGTCTTTCTTCTAGTAGGATGTAGAGCATAATCTATGGCTTTATAAACAGTATCTTCTATACTGGCTATTACAGT
>JAYEOP010000496.1 GCA_034723125.1 Bacteroidota bacterium
TCTTCAAACACAAAGTCTAAAATTCCAATTGTATAAACTGCTTTTAACTCAAAATTCCAAAATCTGTCTTTATTTCTTGCCTGTTCTTGAATTGGAAAAGTTGAATAAAAAATCGTTCGGTCTTTGATCCCGAAACTTCGGGACTGCTCTGCCTTTTGAATTTCAACAATAAACTGTTCTCCTTCTGCATTTGTGCAATAAATATCAAATATTGCTCTTCTGTCGCCTACTGATATTGGTAATTTTTCATTTGGCAAATATGATAATTCGGTAATTTTTCCTTCTTGGTCTTTTAGCAGTTCATTTAAAAAATCCAATAATAAATCCTTATTGGGTTCTTCACCAAATAGTCTTTTAAAACCGTAGTCGGTAAATGGATTTATATATCTTTCTTTAAATTCTGTCATACTAAAAATTTCAATCAAATGCAAAAATACAATTATTTTTCAATTCGCACAATCTTTTCTCATAATAAATGCTAACGTCAGTCTGTCTAATAACCCCGAATATTGATATTTGTACTCAATCAGTAATTCTTCAAATAGCTGTTTTTTAAAAAACTAAGGTCGTTAAATTTTTTTAGGTGGATACTTTTCGGTTAATAGAGTGGGTAGTTTTCGGTTAATATATACACGTAGTTTTAACGAAGGAATATCAGCCGCCTACTCGATTATGGGCTTTTATTCTTCTTTCGTAGCTAATTTATATAAATATTCAGGGGCAAAATCGGCTTCACAATCCCATTCAATTGTCCATTTATTTTGCTTGAAGTTTTTAAAATATTCAATATCCTTCAATGGCTTAAATACTTTACCTTTAATGCTATTCTTTAAATCAACAATTCCTTGAATTCCATCATTAAACATTAGCATTATTTTATAATCACTAACATATTTTGCTTCTGTTATCCAAATTAAATCCATAATATCTTATTTTAAAGGTTTAATTTTCTTTGGAATGTCTTCATTTTGACATCTTTCCCAATTTGCAATTAATTCATCTTTATGAAGTTCTAACCATTCAAAAATTAATTTCAATGCTCTTTTAGGCATAAAGCCTTTTACAACTTCATCATTCAAATCAACAATAATTTTATATTCACCATATTCTGCGTGAAAATGAGGTGGATTATGTTCATTGAAGAACATCCTAATTATTATTCCGTAAAATCTACTAATTTCTGGCATAATGCAAAGGTACTAAAAAAACAAGCAGTAATATCAAAATTACTACTTACTTTTTTTGTTAGTTCAAATGTTTATCTACCTGTTCCTTTGCTTTGCGTGAAGCAACTTCGTCAGCAACTGCTTTCGGAACACAAGTTTTATTCATTGGATTAAAATATGTTCCCAATGATTTTGCTAAAACTAATGCTACGGGTATGCCAATTATTGAAATAAATAAACTTGCAATTTGAAAAATTGTTACGACAGCTAAAAATAATCCAAATGGGAAATAAAGAATTCTAACAATAATTCCAAAGGTCTGCCACAATTTATTTTGGTCTGCCTTTAAATCTTTCTTACTAATCATTGCACTTGTGTAAATGGCAAAAGTAAAATCACCAATTTTTCGCAATTGCAAATCTACAATTTTTCGCAATAGTAAATCACCACTTTTGTAGGTTTTTTTTTGGATTGTTCAGGTCAAATTCTTATCCGCTATGTTCAATCTTTGTTCGAATAATTATTGTCAGCCTATTTTTTATTCCGATTAAGTTGGTCGCTTTACTGACTGTTTTTCTTCGTTCACTAATTGCCCATAACAGCAGTCTGTCTAATAAGCCCGAATATTGATATTTGTACCCAATAAGTAATTCTTCAAATAGCTGTTTTTTAAAA
>JAYEOP010000497.1 GCA_034723125.1 Bacteroidota bacterium
GCGAAGCGTACAGTGAGAAAGTAAGATATTATAAGTTATTAATAAGAGATAAAATGCAAGACATTATCACAGATGACAATGTTAGCGACCTTTTATCTCTATTGTTCTTATTTAAGATTTATAAAGATAGATATAGAATTTTTTATAGTAAGAAGAAGCAAAGAAAATTTATTTTTCTTTTAGATAATTTGGATGATTATTTAAAAAATGATGATATTAACTTCTATCAGTATCCACAGTTTTATTTATCAAAATTTGTAATTCAGGTTGCAAAAGAGCCCATTGTTAGCAGCACTTTTAGTGATACTCTGAAGAAGTTTTTGCAAGTTAGTGAAGATGAAATTTTTGACTGGAATTTCTCATTCCAAAGAAATTTTAGTTTAGGTTATGCTTTACGAACTTCAAATTTCTTAGCATTTTCCAGCATTCAAAAAGAATTATTATATAATATTAGTGACAGTCAAGAGAAGTACACACCTCAATGTATGATAGACATTAATTATTTTAGAATGAATTCAACGAATTTCACAAGTGAGATTCTGAATAAAAGATTAGTCTTCACCAATGAGCTATTCAATATTTTGAATATAGAACTACCAAAAGGTTATCAATTCCTTATGTTATTAACACAAATTGACAGCTATAAGTCACTTGAAGATAAAACAAGAAGCATTTTTAGCCTTTGGAATGGTGATAAAAAAGCACTTTTCGATAGTTTAATTGAACAATGGTTTTTATTAATTTCTGATGATTATTTGAGCTTTGAAAACGAAATGATTAATTGTTATGAAGCAAATCATCATAATAATAAATATTTGCTAAAAGGCATCTACATATATTTATTTCTTTCTCTATTAGAAAAGAATACAAAAGCAAAAAACAAATTACTTAATATTATCTTTAAATATAGAAGAGAAAATAAAAAAGGAAAGAGTATTAGACGGTTTATGCTAAATTATGTTATTAATGAATCCGAAGATAAAGATAAACCTTTATTTATAAAAGACATTGTATCAAAAGGTGTGGGTTTATTTGACCTTTTAAATTCAACTAATAATTTCATTTCAAAAATTAACAAAAAAGAAGGAAAACAAATATATTCAAATGATAGTATTAAAGATTTTATAACAGATTCATACACAGAAAAGATTGACTACTTTGCACAGTTACTGACTATTTATAAGTCGCAAATTATTGATATTAACGGTAAAGAAGCAAATACACTCTATTATAATTTAGAGAAAGAACTTGATGATTTTCACACAAAATCTTTTGAAGAAAATAACAAAACGCTAAACAAAATAAGATTATTCAATAATAATAATGCTGCTTTTATTTCAGGGGAATTAATGTCTAACTTTGAATTGTTTTCTTTTTCTTTATCACACGATGAATCTCATAAAAATCTTTCCATTATTAAACCGCTTTTCTTTTCTGTTAAAAGAAAAGAAAATGTTGAAAACATAAGTAATATTGCAGATTTTGAGCTTTTTGAAATTATAGAAAAAGTATATGAAAATGTTGATGATTCAATTAATAAAGTAGTTGATTTTTACATTAGAAATCTAATAAATACTTTTCCACCTTCTAAATTCATTAGAAATAAGTTTCTTTCCCTTTTTGATAAAGAACTAAAAATAGGTGATTTTCAATTTAGATTAATTATCCGTAGACATATTAGTTATTTAGATGGATTTAGATTAAGTGTTTTAGACGATTCAATTTTCAGTCTATCCCTAAGTCATAAGAAAATGATAAATGTATACATTACTAATATAATAATTAAGTATATTGATTTGTACAAAAACAATTATTTTAAAATATTTAATTATTTATCAAGAAAATCAATCTACAATAAAGAACATACGATTTTAGATTCAAATTACAATGTATTGGAACGATATAGAATAAATGCAAGAAAAGTATTGTTAGATAATGAAAAGGATATTTTTGACAGAATAATTGATAAAATTGAAAAGGTATAGTATATGGAAGTAGATTGGAATTGGTTTTTTTCAGCTTTTGCACAGAGTGGTGCTGCTATAATTGGGATTATAGCGGCTTTTGTTATTTCAAAAATTATTGGAGAGATAAATATAAAATACAATGTTGAAGAAAGGCATAAAAATTTATTAATAGATTATGAAAGCTTAAAAGATAGAATCTCATTAATTAATTTTGAACAAGTTGATGAAGTATCTATTAGAGAAAGTAAAAAAATAGCGGAAGAATTAGGTTTTACTGGGCTTGATTCCAAAAAGCGTTTAAATTTGTTGTATCGTATTGAGCCTTGCCTATTTAAAACTGAAAAATGTATAACTGTTTTAGATGAAGTATTAAATACTACCTCAAATAGTAAAGCAGTTCACCATAACTCCTTACTTTCGATGGACGAAATTAAAGTCATTAGAAAAGCAGTATATCATTTAAAAATAGAGTCTGAATCTATTATTAAACATTTTAGAATATTAAAAAACATAAGTATGAATTATAAATCAAAGCTTACATCTTTGAAATTTATAATATGTGTTCTTATTATTGGTTTCTTAATTACTGTAATTTACCCATTACATTTTATGCCTTTGAACTCAAATGAAGTCCCTTCTATTTCTTTTAAATTAATAGATATATACAGTAATTTTGTTTCATTTAAAGGGGGGTTATTAAGTTTATTCTTTATTACGATTAGTTCTATTTTGGTATATTTTCAATATATTATTTACAAAATAGAAATATACCATAAGAACAATATTAAAAGAATAAATGAAGACTATATTAATTTATTGAGCTATTGTAAATATTTCAATAACAATGCACAACAATGTATATAGTTTATGGCGGGTGAAGTACTAAATATGAGCATTTTAGATATAAATATACATTGGTGTAAGTTGAAAGATTTGTGTTTCAAAACCGCCACAAAACCATATACTTAACGTTGGGCGGCATTAGAAAACCCGAAAACACGTCAAGTATTTTGAGCTAATTACTTGACAATATTGAAAAAGTTAGTTATATTTGCAGTATGAATATTACAAAGAAAATAGAGAAAAAAATTAATAACATTGAAACAGGTGATACATTTACCTATAAAGAACTTGCGATAAAAAAAGAAGAATATTCAGCTGCAACAAAAACAATTGAGCGATTAATTAAGAAAGGAATAATTAAACGTATCTCTACCGGAATTTTTTACAAACCCAAACAATCTATTTTCGGTGAATTAAAACCTAATGAAGAAAAAATAATATCACCATATCTATTTAAAAACGGAAAAAGGATAGCATACATTACCGGTCTGTTGCTTTATAACAAAATGGGACTGACTACTCAAATTCCTAAGGAAATAAGTATTGCAAGTAACAAAAAACGAATATACATATCCAAGGGAAACATAAAAGCAAGTGCCGTTAAAAGTTATGTTGAAGTAACAGAAGAAAACTATAAACTTCTTGAACTTCTTGATACATTAAAAGATTTTAACAAGATACCTGATTTAGACAAAAAATCAGCTCTAATAATTTTGACGGATAAAATACTTGCACTAAATAAAAAACAAAAAAAAGAACTGATTGAAACTACACTTGAATATCCACCAAGAGTAAGAGCATTTCTTGGAGCATTGCTTGAAAATACAAATAAAAATATTAATACCAAAAGCTTGGATGACAGTCTTAATCCGCTATCAGAATATAGATTTGGTATTACAAAAGATATTTTACCAACAGTTGAAAAATGGAAAATTAAATGAACTTACATGAAAATAAAGAACTTTTTAAAGATGCAATAATAGCAACAGCACAGTTGAAAGGAATTGCAGAAATCTATATTGAAAAAGATTATTGGGTTACACTTGCTCTGTATTCCATTTTTTCAAAGGAGATAGGAAAGTCGTGTATTTTCAAAGGAGGAACAGCATTATCAAAATGTAATCATTTAATTGACCGCTTCTCAGAAGACATTGACATTGTATTGCTGAAACAAGGTAACAATAGTAGTAATCAACTGAAAAACAAGTTAAAGAAAATAACAAAAATAGTTAACGAACTCATTCCTGAAGTTGAAATACAAGGAATAACCAACAAAAAGGGAATGATAAGAAAAACAGCTCATAATTATCCTAAAATCTTTGAAGGTTTATTTGGGCAAGTTAGAGATAATTTAATTGTAGAAGCAACTTGGCTTGGAAGTTTTGAACCGTTTGAAAAAGGAAAAGTAAATTCATTGATTTATGAAATGACGATTGAAACAAATCAGCTTGAAATTGCAGATAAATATGGTATGAAACCTTTTGAAGTAAATGTTTTAAGCCCGAAAAGAACATTTTGTGAAAAAATAATGAGTTTAGTTCGTTTCTCATATACAAATTCACCAATCGAAGATTTGAATAACAAAATTAGACATGTCTACGATTTAAATCAAATGTTGAGAAATAAAGAAGTTGAATACTTTTTTAACTCAAAAGAATTTGAAGAATTGTTAGTTAATGTAGCAACTGATGATAGGTTGAGTTTTAAGAGCGGAAATGAATGGTTGAAAAATCACCCAACACAAGCTTTGATTTTCAAGGATAGTAAAGACGTTTGGAACAAATTAAAAACGAATTATTTTTCTACTTTCAGCAAATTGGTATATGGAGAGTTGCCGAAAGATGTTGAAATTCTGGAAACATTGAAAAAATTAACCGAAAGAATGAAAGACATAAAATGGAAAACAAAATAACGACCGCCCAACAATGTATGTAAAAAATAAGCGAGATAGCAGTAGCATCAAGGTTTGTAGTCCTTTTCACCTTTCTTTTTCGCAGAAAGATTTGTGCTTTGGAATCGCTTACTTTTCATATACCAACCGTCAGACTGTCTAAAAAAATCAACAATTTGCAGATAAAAATAATTTGTGTAAATGGCAAAAGTAAAATCACCAATTTTTCGCAATTGCAAATCTACAATTTTTCGCAATAGTAAATCACCACTTTTGTAGGTTTTTTTTTGGATTGTTCAATTATTTTTGAGCAAAGCAGAAATAGCTTTATATTTGACAAAAATTTAATCGGTGGTTTGGGTTTTTAGAGAGACTGTCGTTGTACACCATGGAGCAGTGCAGAAAGAGATTTGTAATAATTTTAAAAATCCTATCTTTGCAAAATTGAAAATAAAACGAATAATTTAAAAATGTCATTAAATAAAATTGAATATCAGAATTTACTAAATGATTTAGTTGCTCTAATCGAAAAGACTAAAACACAAGTAGTTTCTTATGCTAATAGTTCATTGACTGTATTGTTTTGGCATATTGGAAAACGAATTTTGACTCATAATTTACAAAATAAGAGAGCTGAATACGGAAAACAGATTGTCGTTACAGTGTCACGAGAATTAGTGAAAAATTTTGGGAAAAATTATGAAGAGAAAAATTTGCGTAGAATGATACAATTTGCAGAAAAATATCCTATTGTTGAAAATGTCGTTACACTGTCACGACATTTGTCATGGTCTCATTTTATAGCACTTATACCAATAAAAGAACAACAAGCAAGAAACTTTTATGCTAAGATTACATTTGAGAGTTCATTTGGAGTTCGTGAACTGAGAAAGCAAATTGAAAAGAAAGTTTACGAAAGAACTGAAAAATCAGATATTCAACTTTTTGATAATAAAGTGATTGACAAAGGGGTTTTTAAAGACCCGTATTTACTTGACTTTTTGGAACTCAAAGATGGTTATTTAGAAAATGATTTAGAAGCTGCAATTCTAAAAGAACTTGAATTATTTATATTAGAATTGGGAAGCGGTTTTACATTCGTTGAGCGACAGAAAAGAATGATAATTGACGGAGATGATTATAATTTGGATTTATTGTTTTATCACCGTAAGCTAAAGAGATTAGTTGCTATAGAACTGAAAATTGACAAATTCAAAGCAAAGGACAAAGGACAAATGGAGTTGTATTTGAAGTGGTTAGATAAATATGGAAAACAAGATGGAGAGCGACAACCGATTGGATTAATTCTTTGTGCAGTTGCAAGTAAAGAACAGATTGAACTTCTTGAATTGCACAAAGATGGAATAATGGTAGCGGAATATTGGACAGATTTGCCCTCGAAAGAAATCTTAGAAGCTAAGCTACATGAAGCCTTAATTGAAGCACGAGAACGAATTGAAAGAAAACAACTAAGACAATGACCCACAGTGTACAACACAGTATCTATTCAAGAGCGGTTTCTGTAGTTTGCAAAACTTTTTTACCTTTAAAAAACGGAAGCATTAAATTGAAAGTGCAGTGCTACGCAAACCCGCACTACGCTTATACTGAACCGCCAGACTGTCTAAAAACTATTAAAAAGCAATTATTTTGATGAGACAACAAAATGTATAATTTTAAAAAATAGCTATTTGGAAAATTATTTTTTGTTAATGGTGATAACCTTTCTTCAGATCCATAAAGCATAACTGATACCGATAATGGAGTAGTCATTGTTGCAACATCTACATCATCTGGAAAATTAAGTTCGAGTATTATTACAATAAATAGCTCGATAACAGGGACTTGGTCAAATAGTAATAGGTCAACTTTTATTTATTCTTTCGCTTTAATTTTTATTATCTTTGCACTATGCCAGAAATTAGTAGATTTTACGGAATTATAGTGAGGATGTTCTTTGATGATCATAATCCACCTCATTTTCATATATCATATCAAGATTATGATGCAATAATCCATATAGATAGTGGAATAATTAAAGGAGAAATGCCGAGAAGAGCACTTAACCTTGTTTATGCTTGGTTGGATTTGCATAAAGAAGAATTAACTGAAAATTGGAAATTAATCCAAGAAACAGGAGAGTTTAAAAAAATAGAACCATTAAAATAAGAAATTATGGAACTTTTAAAAATAACAAGAGCTAGGTATGTTGAAAAATACAAAATTGATTTATCATTTAATAATGATTATTCTGCCATAGTGGATTTAAAGGAAAAAATATTTTCAGACCACAGAAAAGTTTTTACTAAATTACAAGACATTGAATTTTTTAAGAAATTTTCAAAAAACAGATGGACAATTGAATGGGAAAATGGTGTTGATTTAGCACCTGAATATTTGTATAAACTAGCAAAAGAAGAAGAATAAAAGCCATAACAAAGGCTCATAAATAATTGCCTAAATAGTCGTAAAATCAAAGATTTAGCTATTATATAAAATATGTAATGACTTGAAAAAATATTGCTTCGAAATAGGCAACTATTCATAGCCAAACCGTCTAAAAACTATTAAAAAGCAATTATTTTAATAAGACAACAAAATGTATAATTTAAAAAAATAGCTATTTGCAGAATTACTGATTGGGTACAAATATCAATGTTTGGGGGTTTTTAGAGAGACTGCCGTTAGCATTAAGCATAAAAGCAGGTGTAATTGAAAATATATTTGCACGGTCGTATAAAATATATTATCTTTGCACGTGTAAACTAAAATATTGAATCATGAATACAAAATTAACATTGACAATTGAGCAATCAATTATTGAGAGAGCAAAATTATATGCGAAAGGAAAAGGACGTAGTTTGTCGGACATAATAGAAAACTATCTTAAAGCCATAACAACGGAACAGAGGGTTGCTGACGATATTTCACCGTTGATAAATTCATTACGTGGAAGTTTTAAAGCACCTGAATCTTTTGATTATAAAAAGGAATTGTCAAAAGGACTTTCCGAAAAATATATGGCATGAAAAGAATATTGATTGACACAGACGTGATCCTTGACTTTTTCTTCGACAGAAAACCTCATTCAGATAATGCAACAATAATATTAAACCTATGTCAACGAGGAGAACTGCAAGGATTTATCACAGCAGTTATAATTAGCAATACTTATTATTTGTTACGCAGGACTGCAAAGCATGAGAAAGTTATTGAAAAATTAAAGCAATTATTGACAATAACACCTGTATTACAAATGGACAGACAAGTAATTGAAAAGGCATTAAATTCAGAATTCAAAGACTTTGAAGATGCTTTGCAAAACTTCTCAGCAATAAATTATGGAAAAATAGAGGTAATTATTACCCGAAATGTTAAAGATTATAAAAAAAGTGAAATTGGAGTATTAACACCAGAAAGTTTTGTGAAGTTAATAAATGCCTAATGCTAACAATATAAGTAAGATAGTATTAGCATCAAGCTTTGTAGCCCGTTTGAAATTTCTTGTAAACA
>JAYEOP010000498.1 GCA_034723125.1 Bacteroidota bacterium
TCATCTTCTTAGTAATATTTTTTTAGAAAAACCGAATAAGATTTTTTTTCCTATTTTTACCGCAATTATTTTAAACTGATTTTTTAAAGGGGGGTTCTATAAATACATTCGCATTAAGATTTTTCTCAATAGCTTGTGCCTCCGCTAAAGCTTCAGCGACACGCGGACGGCTATTCAGAAAAATTTGTGCCTTGCATCTTATTCATTATCTTTGTTTCTTAAAAGAAATGTATTTATAGAACCCCCCTAAAGAGAGTAACTTTTATTAATTAAAATTAACTTTATGCTTGAACATCTAAAAGTCCTTGATGAAATAAGACTCAATTTTAGTCAAAGTAGTTTAATGGTATTAAATATAACCCTTGCATTAATTATGTTTGGTGTTGCCTTAGAAATTAAAATTGAGCATTTTAAAAAATTATTTAAAGCTCCGAAATCTGCTTTTGTTGGAATATTTTCTCAATTTATTGCTCTTCCTGCAATCACATTTTTAGTTGTTATTTTAATGAAAGAGTATATTACTCCTACTGTGGCAATGGGAATGATACTTATTGCAGCTTGTCCGGGAGGAAATATTTCTAATTTTATTTCTTCACTCGCCAAAGGTAATGTGGCATTGTCAGTTAGTCTTACTGCTTTTGCAACAATAACTTCAATATTTATGACACCCTTAAATTTTGCCTTTTGGGGTGGCTTATACACTAAACATCTTTCAAGAGTTGATGCAACTTCTTTGTTACAACCTTTAGAAATTCCTTTAGGTCAAGTATTTCAAACAGTTTTTATTCTCCTTGGAATTCCATTAATTCTTGGAATGCTTTTTAATTGGAAATTTCCTAAAACAACTATGAGGATTGTTAAAACAGTAAAAACCATATCAATAGTAACTTTTGCAGCAATTGTTATTTTAGCCTTTATGAATAATTATGAATATTTTGCTACGAATATAAAATATATTTTTATTTTGGTTTTGTTACATAATGTAGTAGCTTTATCAACAGGCTATTCTATAGCTTCATTCTTTTTATTGAATAATTTTGATAAAAGATCAATTACAATTGAAACAGGAATTCAAAATTCGGGTTTAGGACTTGTGCTTTTGTTTAATCCAAAAATATTTCCTCCTGAATTAGCAATTGGCGGAATGGCATTTATTGCGGCATGGTGGGGGATTTGGCATATTCTTGCAGGATTAGGTATTGCAGGTGTCTGGTCTAAAATTCCAATGAAAAATAAATAATATTTTTAAAAAGTTTTAATTAAAATTTTAAGCTTTATGAGTAGAAAAAATATTTCAAGATGGTCATTTCGTTATGCTTTGTTGAAAATATATACAGGCTTTTTTCATAATTTTATTTTTTACAAAAAAATTGAAGTTGCAGGGAAAGAAAATATTCCCAAAAATCAGGCTTTGATTTTTTCTTCAAATCATCAAAATGCCTTGATGGACCCTCTTGCGGTAATTTTTAATATTAAAGGACAACCTGTTTATCTTGCTCGTTCAGACATCTTTGGGAATTCGATAATAGATAGTGTGCTGACACTTATAAAAATTTTACCGATTTATCGTATAAGAGATGGTGCTGAATCTTTGAAAAAAAATGACGAAGTTTTTGATGATACTGTAAGGATTTTAAAGAATAAAAAATACTTGGCAATTTTACCTGAAGGTAATCATGCTGGTTTTAGAAAATTGAGAATTTTTAAAAAAGGTATTTCCAGAATTGTTTTTAAAGCAGAGGAGGCGACTGATTTTAAATTAGATATAAAAGTTGTTCCCATTGGTTTGGATTATGATAACTATACGGCTTTTCGAACTAAATTGTTTATCAATTTTGGCAAACCGATTGACGTTTCTCAGTTTTTTGATTTGTATAAAGAAAACGCAAACAAAGGAATGAATGCCTTAAAAGCTGAGTTACACGATAGAATAAGTGAGCTAATGATCGATATTCAGAATGATGAATATTATGATACATACATGCATCTTAGGGAGATTTATTCAAATATTTATAAAAATAAATTTAAAGAGGTAAAGGGAAATTTACATTCTAAATTTGTTGCTGATAAATCAATGATTAAAAAACTTGATGATTTTAATTTAAGCGATGCAAAGGGAATGGAAGAGTTAAGCAAAAAAGTTGTAACCTATTGGAAAGGAGTTTCTGATTTGAAAATAGAAAATTGCTTATTTGAAAAAAAGAAAATTAAATTATCTAATTTGTTTTTCCGATTAATAGGAATGTTGCTTTTATTACCATTTTATCTTTGGGGAACAATCTTCAATTATATACCCTACAAAATTCCTGTTTTGGCAACCAAAAAAATTAAAGATTTGCAATTTCACAGTTCTTTTACCTATGCTCTTCATCTTTTTTCCTTCCCTATATTTTATTTAATATGGATATTGATTTTTCGTAGTTTTACTGAGATTCTTTGGGTAAAATTTGCTTTTGCCGCATTACTTCCGATTACAGGATTATTTGCATTTGAATATTTTAATTGGTTTATTAAATTAAAAGCATTGTGGACTTTTAATTACCTGCAAATAAAAAAGGATAGTAGAATTAGAAAGTTGGTAGAACTTAGAAAGGAAATTATTGAAATAATGAATAAGGTTACAAAATAAGAACCTCCCTTTAGTAAAATTCAATGCATTACATAAAAATAATCTCAAGGGAGGTTCTATAAATACATTCGCATTAAGATTTTCAGAGTTTTTTATAGACAATGAAAATTTTTGAAGCAATATCGGGATAATGTAAAAAAATTTGAAGAAGTATATGAAAAACTCTTAAAACCCTTTGGGAACAAAGATAATAAACAATCTGACTGCGTTAAAATTTTTCTCAATAGCTAATGCTATTCAGAAAAATTTGTGCCTTGCATCTTATTCATTATCTTTGTTTCTTAAAAGAAATGTATTTATAGAACCTCCCTCAATTAAGATTAATCTCAAGATTAGCATCAGGTCCTTCAATTTCTGCAATTGCTTTGATTGGAGATAAAGAACCGTATAAAACACTCATTATTCCGGGCAAGTAAGTATCCATCATAAATAAGTTTGTAATAATAATATTCTCAATAAGTTTTTCTGAAATATCAAAAAGGTCATCATAAAACATACTGGTTTTAAATCGAATTTTTCCTGTATCGTAATTCAATTCAAAATCACCAATTACAAGACCATAGTTTACTCTTGAAATAAACTCAGCTATATCGTTTGTTTTATTTTTAAATGCTAGAACTGTTGAGTATGAAAGAAATATCAGTTGATTTTTTTCTTCTCTTACATCAACAACACAGTCAATTTTGCCGTTGTTAGCATTTACTCCAAAATGAATTATTGTTTTGCCTTCAATTTCTTGGAATTTCCATTCTTTGGATTCTAGGTAGCGTTTTACAGCTTGATACATAACTAATAAATTTTATTAATAAGGTCTTTCAAATTTGATTGAATTGCATTTGAATTATATCCCTTTTTTAGGTATTCTTTAGTTTTATCAATCAACGGGTCAACGATATCTTCTTTGAATTTTAATTGTTTTGCATATTTTTTTAAAATTATAATTTCATTCGGATGAATGTCTCCGTCAATCATTATCATTGATAAAAAATCATATAATTGGTGGTATCTTACTGTTTCTTTTTCAGGTATTAAAAACTTCTGTTTTACAGGATTGGCGAGTTTCTTAAGTATCTCTTCTTCAGAGATTCCCATCTTTTTGCCAATGTCAATCAAAAGTTGTTCTTCATCTTTTTTTAATATTCCATCAGCATAGGCTAGGGAAATTAAATTTGATAGATGGCTTTGTTTTTCTTGATAGTTCATTACTAAATAATTGAGTTATTGCCTTTTTAAAAAAAGTGAAATATAGTATTTTATTTTAATCCAATAAAGGATTTTTCTAATTTTTCTCCTCTAGAACCTTTTACTAAAAAATAATTATTATTAAAATTTTGTTTTTGCAACCATTTTCTTAGGTCAATACTGTTTTGAAAAAAATTGCATTTGATTAAATCCTTAAATGCTTCAAATCCTTTTCCTACAAGGATAATATTAATAAAGCTAAGTGTTTTTAATAAATCAATAATCTCTTTATGCTCACTTTCTGAATATTTTCCTAGTTCGAACATACTGCCAAGGATTACTATTTTATTTTTTTGTTTTAATTCTGCAAAATCTTTAATTACTGATTGCATACTTGTTGGATTTGCATTATACGCATCAAGAATTATTTTATTACTTCCCCACGAAATTATTTCCGAACGATTGTTTTTAGGAATATAACTTTCTATAGCTTGCTTAATTTGTGCTGTTGTAAGTTTGAAATGCAAAGCTATGCTCACAGTGGCAAGTACATTGTAAATGTTATAATTACCAAAAAAATTTGTATTTATTTTAAAGTTCTCAAATTTATAATATTTTGAATTATTTGAAATAATTATTTTCAAAGGGAAGGATTTTTCAACTATTTTTCCGCAAATATCTGCTGGTAAATTGCATTTGCCAAATCTAATTGTTTTTACATTCTTACAAAGATTAATTAGCTTAGTATCATCATTGTTTAAAAAAAACAGTTTATCATTTTTGCCAATAAAATAATCAGTAAATTCTTTGTATGCCTCAATTACGCCTTTAAAACCACCGAATTCTCCTAGATGATCTTTGCCAATGTTTGTTGTAAGCCCTATATCAGGTTGGCAAATATTTGTGAGAAATTCATTTTCACCTTTGTGGTTTGCTCCAATTTCTAAAACTGCTATTTCATGTTTCTTAGTGATTTGCAAAATGCTTAATGGTAGCCCAATGTGATTGTTGAGATTGCCGTGTGTAGAAAAATTTCTAAATTTTTTCTTCAAAACAATATCCAATAGTTCTTTTGTAGTAGTTTTCCCGTTTGAACCAGTAATACCTATTATTGGTAATTTCAAATTTTTACGATGATATTTTGCAAGCTCCTGAAGTGTTTTTAAACTATCAGATACAAAAATCAAATGATCATTTTTGGGGAGAGCTTTATCGTCAACAATAGCATATTTTGCTCCTTTGTTAATTGCATTTATGGCAAATTTATTGGCATCAAAATTAGTGCCTTTAAGAGCAAAAAACATTGAACCACTGACATCTGAACGTGTATCGGTAGTAATTTTGTTTGTCTCAAGAAATTTTTTATAAAGATCTTCAATTTGCATCTAATTGTTTTTAGATAAATTATTTGAACGTTCTAGATGAAAAAGTTTTAATTGTTTTAAAAAACGTGAATAAGCAGAAATAACAGCAATGACAAAACCATAAAACCCATCACGAAAAGCAGTTTTAAAAAAATAAATTTTTAAAAATTTATAAATTGGTTCAAAAAGTAGCTTGAAATAATTTGCTTTTATTTTTTTAGAAAATAGTTCTTGTGCAGAAAGTGAACTAAAACGATTAATTGTATCAATATGTTGTGCTATTGAGCTGAATGAAAAATGATACAGATGTCCATCCAATAGTTTTATTTCTGGTATTATGCCTTTGGTTTCCAGTTTTTCATGAACATATTCTCCTACCCATTTTGTATGTTTTCTATTAAAAAAACGTAACTTTTTATCAGGATACCAGCCTGAGTATTTAATCCATTTTCCGCAATAGTTTGTAAGCCTGTTTATTTTATAATAAAATATTTCTTCGGATTTTTTTTCTTTAAGTATAGAACTTTGTAATTCAGTAGATAATACTTCATCTGCATCAATAGAAAATATCCAATCGTATTTTGCTAATTTGTTTGCTTCATTTTTTGTTTTTGCAAAGCCTTTCCATTCTTTTTCAAAAAATCGTACTTTGAATCTTTCACTTAGCTCTTTTGTTTTATCTGTTGAGCATGAGTCAACAATAACAATGTCATCAGCAATTGGCAATACTGACCTAAGGCATCTCTCAATATTTTTTTCCTCATTTTTTGTTATTATTACTACTGAAAGTTGTTTTACATTTTCCATATCCTAAAATTGGATTTATTTTGTAATTACTTGATTTCTTTAAACATATACGAAACGCCTAGAATAAAACCATAATTAGTATGCTTTGTAGCATCACGTTTTGAAATGTCAGGTAAATAATCTTTTTTTACGCTTACAGGAAAATAATACTCAACAGGATGTTTATTGCTATCAAAAACGAAATTTTTATTTTCAACATCACCTATCGTTCTAATCATTTGAAAACCTGTATTTATAAATATATTTTCAAAAATTTTAAAATTAAAAATTGCATTTGTAACGAAGGATGCATTTGTTTTTCTGAAAAGATTTTTTATATCAATAATATTATCAGCAGGAATATCAGGGTAGGGGTCAATATTCATTTTTGCATCAACAAGAATATCTAGCTGTAACCCACCCGATATTGTAAGATAAACATTTTCATCTTCTAATCGTGAATTGAAGCAAAATAAAAAGGGAATTTGAATATAAGAAAGTTCTATTTCTGAGCTAAAATCCAAAGGGTCTGTTGTATCTTTTGTGTTGAAATCATCATTTATACTACCGGAATATTTTTGTCCTAATTTTGAATATTTAAACCCTAATTCTATACCGAAAATATCGGTGGAGTTTAAAACATAACTAAATCCATAGGCTGAACGATAAGTGTTTTCAAATGATAAATTTCGGTTAAAAAAATCACCTCTATTCGACATGTTTGAATATTGATATATCCAATGTGTTTTAATATAATTGCCATTTTGAGAAAATAATGTTTGAGAAAATAACAATATTGTAAAAACAAATATTATTTTATTTAAAGCAACTTTCATTTTTTGATTTGTAATTTAAGAAAGATTGAACAATCCTGTTCTTTCAACATTTATTTTGTCAATAATTTTTCCAAGGTCTTCAGGGTTATCAGCAAAGTTGTATTTGTCAACATCAATAATTAGTAATTTGGAATTTTTGTTTTTTGTATATTCGTCAATCCAAGATTCATATCTTTGATTGAGTTTTTTTAAGTAATCAAGTCTTAAAGAATCTTCAAATTCTCTACCTCTTTTCTGGATTTGATTTACCAGTGCAGGAATTGTTGCTCTGAGATAAATTAAAAGGTCCGGTGGTTTAATAAAATGTTCAATAGTTTCAAAAAGATCAAGATAATTTTGAAAATCTCTTTTGCTCATTAGCCCCATAGCGTGTAGGTTAGGAGCAAAAATATACGCATCCTCATAAATTGTTCTATCCTGAATTATAGATTTATTTCCTTCTCTGATTTTAACAATTTGCTGGAATCTGTTGTTTAAATAATAAATTTGCATGTGGAACGACCAGAGACGCATGTCTTTATAAAAATCATCAATATATGGATTGTTGTCAACTTCTTCAAAATGCGGTTCCCATTTGTAATGTTTTGCTAAAAGTTTTGTTAAAGTTGTTTTCCCCGATCCAATGTTGCCAGCTATTGCAACATGTTTGAAGTCAGTAAAATCATTATCTTTCTTTTCTTTTTTGGGCATAACTTATCTAAATATTATTATGGTGAAAAATTTCTAAAATACTGATTTAATAGTTTTCTTTACATAAAATTTAAGCCTCTAAAATAATAAAATTTTTTTAAAAGATAATCTTATTTGAAAATATTGAAAGTATGAAATGTTGAGTGGTAAATAAAATATAATTGGATAGCTTGTGAGAACAACGATTTTGGCTGAATGTGAGAATTTAAAAAGTCGGTAAGGAAAGAAGTCGGCAGTCAAGAATAGTCCACAGTCTCCAGTCCACAGTCAAATTCCGAATAAACAAGAAGAAGTACTTAAAGTGCCTAGAGTGCCTAAAGTACTTAGAGTTGAAAACTAAAAGGTAAAAACTAAAAACTAAAAGTTATGTGTTACGAATAAACAAATTACGAGTCCGCAGTCGGCAGTCTCCAGTCGGCAGTAAAAAACAGTCAACAGTTCGCAGTCAAATTCCAAATAAACAGATAAACAAAACTTGTCCGTATGGATAACCAAATAAACAAATAAACAATTCTTACAACGACAACCCATAAAATCGTCATTGTGAGGGAGGTATGACCGCAACAATCTCGGGCTTTTTAGCAGAGATAGTAAAAAACAGTCCTCAGTCAGCAGTAGGCAGTCTCCAGCCAGCAGTCAAAGTCCAGATAAACAAATCACCAAATAAACAAGTCCTACAGCAACAACCCACAAAGTC
>JAYEOP010000499.1 GCA_034723125.1 Bacteroidota bacterium
ATGAAGTTATTTTTTTGATTTTAATTTCGATTTCCTTAATTTCTTCTATGTCTATAGTACTTAAATATATTTCTTCTGTTTTTCTTTCTTTTGGATATTCCAATATTCCACTCACACCTTTTATTCCTGCTTTTTCAAAAACATAAATATAGTATTTTAATTGCCAAATATGTGCTTCATGCATTTTGGAAGATTTTTTTATTTCATGAATAACTTTTTCTTTTGTATTGTAAAAATCAATTTTTATTCCTCCCATTTGTATTTCTTCATATTTACCAGAGCGTTTCTGATAAGTACTTTCGTGAATTATTTTTCCTTCAAGCACTGGGTCAGAGGTATGCTCCATTTGTATGTTGTTAGCAAAAAGCCATAACTTGCGGTGGCAAATGAAATAGTAGTTTATGTGGGTTCCTGTAATATTCATAATGTTTTTTGTTTAATAATAAGTTTCACAAACTCACTAACTTGTGTATAAGCTTTCTCGAAATCAATTAATTGTCCCAATGGCAGTTGGTAACCTAAGCTACTATCCCATGCTCTTTTATTTTTTTTCTTCTTTATTGGATTAACAAAACACTCAGGAGAAGAACAGTCAATATCTTTTGCAGATGATTTTTGCAACAACAATTTATAAATTACGGGATATTCAGTATCATCAATTATATTTGAAAGAAAATATAAATCGTAAATATCACGTGATCTGTTTCTTTGCATTAGAGATCTTAGTTTCTCAGAAACAATTTCATTAATAATAAAATTGGCATTAGTTAAAGTAAAATCCAGATCTTCAGAATATCGATATTCTTCAAAATAGCATTTTCTTAAACAAGTTCCTCCTTTGAATACAAAATTATTCCGAACGCTTTCTATCTCAAACATAGCATTTAAGAAATGACCTAATACCCAATCTTTATCAAGTACAGCCGGTTGAATTTTTAAATCTGCTGCTATATTTTGTAATTCTTTTTGAATAATCATGATTCTGCCATTTCAATTATTTCATTTTCAGGAATGTTCTGAATAATTCGCCACGTTTTATTTGTTTTGCCATTTGGTTCACCATTTATTTCAAACAAAGTGTATTTGTTTTTCATTTTACTTTTAGCAAAATCTAGAAATAAATTCATTCCAGGTTTGTTTAGCAAGTCTGTTAAATATGCAAGTCGTTTAATAAGTGAAACATTATTTTCTTCTTTGCAATATTCAATAAGTTTTGTTGCCTTAATATCAGCGTTATTAAATGCCTTAATAATTTCAGCATAACCTCCTGATAAGTTAGGTTTGTCAAAAGCATCAACAATGGTGCGTTCTATGTTAGAAATACGAAAAGTATGGTTCCCATAACCTACTGTAATAAATCCACTCATGGTTTTCTTAGTTTTTCGGGTAAAAAAATATCTAATGCCAAAATACACATTTGCTCTTTTGTCTTTTGATGTTTTTACATAAATAACATTCGGTATTTGCTCTGTCAATCCATGATAATTCATAGCATTCCAATAAGAAATGATACCATCGTTAACCAAAAAACTTCCAATTACAAAATGCTCTCTAAAATTATGCTTGCAATATTTCCCTTTTTCAAGAATATCTATATATCGACTTTTTATTAAGCTTGCAAGTGCAATATTCAACTGTTGTACATTCAGGATTTTAGCATTTATCAATTCTTGTTTTGAAAAGATATCTAAACCATAATCATCAAGATGCTTTAATAGTATTTCTTCTTTTTTTCTCATTTTGCTATTACCATTAAATGTGATATTTTATTTGATAATTCAAATAATGTATTATATTTGAATTATCAAATAAA
>JAYEOP010000500.1 GCA_034723125.1 Bacteroidota bacterium
ATAACTTTTAGCTTTCGAAGCGAAGCAAGTCCGTAGAATCCTATAAGTTAAAACTAAAAGGTAAAAGGTAAAAACTAAAAGGTAAAAACTAAAAGGTAAAAGGTAAAAATTAAAAGATAATATATTTATGGTACAACGTGTATTGAAAGAAAAGAGTTATAAGTTTTCAGTGCGAATTGTAAAACTTACTCAATATCTAACTTGTTTCAACCATAAAAACTTTGAAAAAAAAACACCTTTTAGCTTTCGAAGCGAAGCAAGTCCGTAGAATCCTATAAGTTAAAACTAAAAGGTAAAAGGTAAAAACTAAAAGGTGAAAACTAAAAATTAAAAGATAATATATTTATGTTACAACGTGTATTGAAAGAAAAGAGTTATAAGTTTTCAGTGCGAATTGTAAAACTTACTCAATATCTAACTTGTTTCAACCATAAAAACTTTGAAAAAAAAATACCTTTTAGTTTTTACCTTTTACCTTTTAGTTTAAAAGAAGCCATTGATTTACTGCCGCAGAAAAACCACTTTCATCATTTGAAGAGACTAGCTGAAATTCATCTTTAATTTCTTTTGGCGAATTACTTACAACAAAAGAATTTTTTGACCACCTCAGCATATCAAGGTCATTATAATCATTACCAATTGTTAGAATGTTTTCTTTTTCTATTTTATGTAAATTTGCAATAAATTTAATACCATTTGCTTTAGAAACTCCTGAATGATATATTTCTATCCACAAGCTTTTACCATCAATCGGGGATGTTGACCTGATAACTTTTAGGATTTTTAATTCTCTTTTTATTTCATTAAAAACATCCAATGATTTATTTCCGTTAACAATTGCAATAAATTGACAAGTTTCTTGAGTTTCAAAATAAGACTTTTTTATTTCTTTTGCATAGCTTTTATATAGATTATTTCTTCTTTCAAAATCAGGATTATTGGTTGTAGATTTTACAAAAAAATAATTATGATTTTCAGGAACAGGCATTTGAATACTGAAATCTACTTTTCTTTTTACCAAAGCTTCAAAGACTTTTAGTGAATCATTTTTATTTATTGAAAAACTTTTCAATAACTCTTTTGTTTTCCAATCGAATATAGCTGCCCCTGATGAAGAAATAATATATTCAATAGGAAAATCTATTGGTAAACTATTAATTGCTGAAAACATTGAACGTCCTGTTGCAATAACTCTTATAATATCTTTTTTCCCAAGTAGCCTTAAGGTCTCAATATCAGTCAAGCTAATTTCGGTCTTTGAATTAAACAAGGTTCCATCCAAATCGGTTACAATAATTTTTTTCATCTTTTTTATTAAAATACAAAACTATAAAAATTATTTTCAATAGTGTTGCTAAATAACACTTTAATTATAAATACAAGAAGTTCTGAATAAAAAATTATAATAATTTTGTTTTTATTGAGTTGATTATATTGAAAAGTTTATTAAAAAAAACCGAATAATTTATAAATATTATTCGTATCTTTGAAATAAAATATAACAATGGATTATTTAAGGGTGTAACCTAAATAATTTTATAAAGGAGGTTTCTTATGCAGAATTCTACAATTTTACGACTATTTATTTTTAGCTTTTTTATTTTTTCTTTCTCCTTCGCAAATGCTCAAGCACCGGGCAATTGTCTTGATTTTGATGGAACTGATGATTATATTTCTGTATCTGATCACGCTGATCTTGATTTTGGAACAGGGGATTGGACAATTGAGTTTTGGGTAAAAGCAGACGCTAGCGATAAAACTATTATTTCAAAAAATACATCTGGAGCAACATCTCCAGGGTGGAGAATATA
>JAYEOP010000501.1 GCA_034723125.1 Bacteroidota bacterium
TATTTAGTCTCCGTAAACTACAAGATTGTTTATAAAAAAGTAAAAGAAGGAATATTAATAACTGACATCTTTGACACTAGACAAGACCTTGTAAAAATAAATGACCCAAAAAGAAAGCCCAGCAGGTAAGAAAACAGATACTTCATGCTACAATTAGTTGTAAACATGAACATTATGTTCCATAATTTAATAACTTTGTAAGCAGAAAATTTAGTAAAATAAATACGGTACCTAACATAGTTTCATAGTTAAACCTGCCTGCCAAGGTTCGATAGAAGGAGAAACCGAAAGTAAACTCTTATACTAAATCGCCATCAAGATACTGAAATTAAAACATTTCTTTTCGCTCTGTTTTTATTCAAAAAATTATTCCGTAGCTATGGCTATGCAAGAATTTTGTGAAGAAAAACAAAACAAAAATAATTTATTTTCTTAATCAGCATCTGGATAGCGGTTTAGTATTACCTCTTTATTATTGAATTTTATTAAATGCTTTAGGGAGCTTTTCAATTATATCCCTTGCAATCATTGCTTCTTTACCATATTTTTTTTCAGCAATATCTCCGGCTAAGCCATGAATATAAACAGATAAAATTGCAGCATTTTCAGGGAGATAATTTTGTGCTAACAAAGCTGTAATTATTCCTGTTAAAACATCTCCGCTACCTCCGCTTGCCATTCCTGAATTTCCTGTAGGATTAAAAAATACTTTCCCGTTAGTTGTTGCAATGGCAGAATATTTACCTTTTAAAACAACTATGCATCTATATTTTTTTGAAAATTCCTTAAGTTTTTCTATTCTTTGAAAATGATTAACACATTTGCCAACAAGTCTTTCAAACTCTCCGATATGAGGGGTTAAAATTGTATTTTTTGGCAATAATGATAATAGCTCTTTATTTTGTGAAAGAATATTTATACCGTCAGCATCAATAACAATTGGCTTTTTAAATGTTTCTAATAATTTTTTTATTGCATTTACTGTTTTGCTGTCAGTTCCTATACCCGGACCAATACCAACAGCACTAAATTGTTTCAAATCGGGAAGGTCAGTAATTATTTTATTGTCAGTATCGCTAAATACCATTGCTTCAGGCACTGCTGTTTGAAGAATATTGTATCCACATTCAGGAATTAAAGTAGAAACTAAGCCTGCTCCAGACCTCAGGCAAGCAGTTGATGCAAGAACAGTAGCACCAATTTTTCCATAAGAGCCTGAAATAATTAACGCATGTCCAAATTTTCCTTTATGGTCAAAATTATTTCTTTTTTTCAAGAGAGGAACTATATCCTTTTTTGAAATAAAATAGTAATCCGAGCTTTGTCGTGAAATAAAATTTTTGTCAAGACCTATATCCAAAAACTTCCAGTTGCCCATGAAATTTTCATTTTCAGGCATAAAAAATGAGAGCTTTGGAGGGTAAAAACTAAAAGAATAATTTGCTTTAATTTTTGCTTCATCCTCATTAAAAGTATCACAAAATGAACCTGATGGAATATCCAAGGCAATAATTACCGAAGCTGAATTATTTATTCCTTTTATCAATTCTCTGGAGAAACCCCTTACAGCTTTTGTCATTCCTGTTCCCCATATAGCATCAATAACAATTTCATATAAACCAATTTCAGGAAAATCCTTTCCGCTGTAAATATTAACTATTTCCGCCTTGGGTATTTCTTGAAGTCTTTTTAAATTTATATCAAAATTATCAGAAGATTTATCGGTATAATTAACGATAAAGGTTTTTATTTTAAACCCTTTTTCAATAAGTAATCGTGATGTTACTAATCCGTCCCCACCATTATTCCCTTTACCACAAAAGATATTTATAATATTTTTTTTATCAACTACCTTTATTGCTTGCTTTACAAATTCCCCTGCGGCTCTTTCCATAAGATCTATTGATTTTATTGCCTCAGTTTCTATTGTAAAAGCATCTGTTTTTTGTATTTGTTCTCTACTTAAAATTTTCATTATAAATTTCATTATAAATGATGTACGACCATATTTTTTAACACCATAAATTTAAGATTAATTTTACATTTATTGTGTAAAAATAATTGATTAACTTTGCAGTAGTTATTATTAAAATCTATTTTAATGCTACAATATTATTTGTCATTTCTGATTTTGAGTCTTGCCATTTCTGCTTTTTTTTCAGGATTGGAAATTGCATTTTATCAAGCAAAACCACTTAAAATTGAACTTGATAGAAAACAAGGAAAAACTTCTGCAAAATTGCTGTCTTATTTTATTGATCATCCTTCCAATTTTATTACTAACACTTTAATTGGCAACAATATAGCTCTTGTAATTTATGGAATGATATTCACAAAAATATTTGAATATATTTATCCCGATACAGGTATTTTTGGAATTACAATTCCAATAGTTTCTTTTTTCGTTCTCACACTAATATCAACTATCATAATTTTAATATTTGCTGAGTTTTTACCCAAAGCATTGTTTCTCATAAATCCCAACAGGATATTAAATATTCTTGCAATTCCTTATTGGATAATATTTGTAACTCTTTATCCCATTAATTTAATAATCAGCTATACTTCAAAAGGAATTTTAAGAATACCCGGGATTAAAATAAAAGATAAAAAGCAATCATTTGATTTTTATGACTTATTCAGTTATCTTTCGGAACAAGAAAGTGAAAACCTTGATGAAACAGAAAATATTGAACTGGATAAGCAAATGATTAAAAATGTTATTGATTTGCCAAATGTAAAAGTTCGTGAATGTTTAGTTCCAAGACCTGAGATAAAAGCTGTAAGTGTAAATGAATCATTAAGTAAGATTAAACAAATTTTTATTAACACAGGTCATTCAAAAATACTAATTTACAAAGAAGACATTGACAACATTATCGGATATGTTCACATGATAGATATTTTTGGTAATCCAAAATCCCTGAATGATATTTTACGACCAATAATTATTATTGTTGAGTCGATGCCTGCAAATAAATTATTAAAATTATTTACAGAAAACAGAAGGAGTTTAGGGCTTGTTGTTGATGAATTTGGTGGAACAGCAGGGCTTGTAACCATTGAAGATGTTTTGGAAGAAATTTTTGGAGAAATTGAAGATGAGCACGACAAAGAACATTTGAAGGAAGTGAAAATTGACGACAGAAAATTTGTTTTTTCTGCAAGACATGAAATTGATTATTTAAATGAAAAATATAATTTTGAATTACCTGAGGGGGATTACGAAACATTAGGAGGGCTTATACTTCATTTACATGAAAACATACCCACAGAAAATGAAATTATTAAATGTGATAGATTTGATTTCAAAATACTTAAAGCTACTGAAAATAGAATTAATGAAATTCAATTAAAGATTAAATTATCCTAAACTAATGCTCGGAAAACTTTATTTAATTCCAACACTATTGGGAGATACAGCTATTGAAAGGTCTATTCCTGAATATAATCTCAGGATAATAAAAGGACTAAAATATTTTATCGTAGAAAATCTAAAACAGGCAAGAGCATTTTTGAAAAAAGCAGGGGTAAAGCCACCTTTTGATAACATTTATTTTTTTGAATTAAACAAACATACATCAGAAAGAGATGTGTCGAAAATGATGCAATCTTTGATAAAAGGAAATGATTTTGGAATAATGACAGATGCAGGATTTCCCGTTGTTGCTGATCCGGGTGAAAACATAATTCGATTTGCTCATGAAAACAACATTCAAGTAATTCCACTTTCAGGACCATCTTCTATTTTACTTGCACTTGCAGCTTCAGGTTTAAATGCAGAGTCTTTTACTTTTCATGGATACTTGCCAATAAATTCAAATTTAAGAGTGAAAACAATAAAAGAAATTGAAAAAACAGCTTTAAAAACAGGTTATTCTCAAATATTTATAGAAACACCATACAGAAATACTCAACTTCTAAAAGATATTTTAAAAGTTTGTAAAGCAAAAACCCAACTATCAATTGCTGCTAACATCTCTACTTCCAATGAAGAGATTTTAACCCTTTCAATAGAAGAATGGAAAAAGCAGAATAAAAGTTTTCATAAAATACCTGCTGTTTTTGTCATAGGTACAGCATAGTATTTCACTACTGTGTAATTAGTGTCTCTTAGAAAACTCTAGAAAATTATAAATAGATAGTTTTCTAAGAGGTACTAATTACCTTTTTTGAAATTTTTTCTATTTTTTTTCAAAAAACAAATTCAAATATTATAATATAATGAAATATTAATTTTTACATTTGCACTTTTTAAAAAAAGTAGATTAAAAAATAATTTTATGTTTTATTTAATGCTTATCATTTTTGTTCTGGGATATGCAGCAATTGCCCTTGAACATCCGTTAAAAATTGACAAATCCGCCTCTGCTCTATTAATTGGTGTTTTAACATGGGTGGTATTTATTATGTCAGGCTCCGATATTGTTGCATACGTAGAAAGTATTCTTGGTCATGTACATGGTGGATGGGAAAGCTATATTCATCACAATCCTAACGGGAGCATAACGGATTGGATTGGTCATCATGAAATATTACATCATCTTGGTGAAATCTCAGAAATACTTTTCTTTTTACTTGGTGCTATGACAATCGTTGAAATTGTTGACCAGCACGAAGGATTTAAAGTTATTACAGATAAAATAACAACTACAAAGAAAGTTAAACTTCTTTGGATATTAAGTATTCTTACTTTTTTCATGTCAGCAGCATTAGATAACCTTACAACAACTATTGTGATGGTTGCATTACTCAGAAAGCTCGTTGAAAAAAAAGAAGACAGATGGTTTTTTGCAAGTATGATAATTCTTGCAGCGAATGCCGGTGGTGCTTGGTCTCCAATTGGTGATGTTACAACCATAATGCTTTGGGTAAAAGGACAGGTTACAACTATACCAATTATTAGAGATGTTTTTCTACCAAGTGTAGCAGCCATGGTTGTCCCATTAATTGTATTGTCTTTTATTCTTAAAGGCAATATTAAAAGACCTGATCTTTCAGATTCTGAAGTTGAGGATCAAAATTTTGTTTCCAAAAGAGAAAGTATTTTAGTTTTAATTATAGGTGTCGGTTCTTTACTTTTTGTTCCTGTTTTTAAAAATATTACTCATCTTCCTCCTTATCTTGGAATGTTATTGGGTTTAGGTAACTTGTGGGTAATTACTGAGATAATTCAAAAAAGAAGGCATAAAGAAACAAATACAAAGCTTACTGTTGTTGGTATTTTAACACGTGTTGACGTTCCTACTGTTTTATTCTTTTTAGGAATATTGCTTGCTGTAGCAAGCTTGCAATCAGCAGGACATCTAACAATATTGGCTAATTTTTTAGATGAAGCAACAGGACGTAATATTTACATTATAAACTTAGCAATTGGATTATTGTCATCAATAGTTGATAACGTACCATTAGTTGCAGGTGCAATGGGTATGTACTCTATTGAAGCAACAGGATTTATGAGTATTGACGGACAGTTTTGGCAATTCCTTGCATATTGTGCAGGAACAGGTGGTAGCATTCTTATTATTGGATCAGCCGCAGGTGTTGCTGCAATGGGAATGGAAAAAATTGATTTTATTTGGTACATGAAAAAAATTAGTTTATTAGCCATGTTAGGATATTTTGCAGGTGCAGGAGTTTATTATTTGATGTTTGCATTGTAAGGATTACTGATTTAGTAGTGCTGTCTCAAGCATTTATTACCGATTCTCACAGCTACCATAATTTATTCCTATACTTCGGATGGTTATAATTTGAGCTTTGATATTATGTTTAACGTATTGATTATTTTTCGTTTATACGCTATAGTAAAACGCAGTTTATAACCGCTCAGCATATATATTGTCGCGAAAATATCGAATATTGAACAAGGAATTATGAATAATGAAATTTGCTGACCACAAAAATTGCTCAGCCTCATCTTTTTACTTCAAAATTCTTTATTCCTTGTTTCGCAACTGCTAAAGCTACAGCGAACGTGGTATCAGTTACATAAGTCAAAAAATAGTCTTTTCGACATTATTATAGCTTTTAGTTATGACTTTTGGTCATTATAATAACCTTTTGTATTTTTATGCCTAAATGTTCTAAAGGGAGGTTCTATAAAAACATTTTTCACTAAAAACTTTTAAATACTCTTGCAAGAGAATATCCCGGAGCATCAACTTTTAAATCTAAAAAATAACCAAAGGGAGTTTGATCAACTTTATAAGCTGAATTTGTTAATCTTTCATCAATATTATCAAAAAGTGCTTTTGTAAATTCAGGTGAAGCTTTACTTTCGGATAAATGTGCAAAAGAATGCAAAATCACATGCTTACAATTATTTTTACCTGCAACCCATTTAAGATTTTTTAATAACTTCTTTTTCACTGCGGTTTCATTTTCCTCATCTTCTTCTTCCACCTGAATAAATGCAGCTTGAACTTTTTCAAATGACTTAGCTTCATTAAAATCAGGCATCGATTCAATTGTTTTTATCGTTGGATTATATGAAAAACTATCCATGTAAATCATTAGTAACTTCATAATTTTTGTTTTAAAATGTTTTATAGCAATCTAATTTTTTTACAAAAATAAAAGAAAACAATACAATAAAAGAAACTAGTGCAAAAACTACAACATAGCCTAATGAGGAAATTAAAAAACCTGCAATTAGAGGAAAGATTGTTGTCAAAATACTTCCTGCTCCTGAAATCCCCGTGTATAAAGCACGGTTTTCATTTGTTGAAATTTCCATCAAAATGCCATTGTCACTTATTTTATAAATGGCAACAAAAATTCCTGAAAAAATAAACAACAATTGATATAGCACTTGATTTCCACCAAAAGACAAGGCTATTAAAGGCAATAAAGCACCTAATATCAAATTGAATTTCAAAAGAATTTTATAATTAACTTTTTTAGAAACTTTATAAAAAACCAAACTTGCTATCAACATTCCAATAGTTCTGAACAACAAAAAATTTCCAATTAGCTTGTAAGAAAGTCCAAAATTATCTTTTGCAAAAAGAATAAGAAAAGGCAAAATACTAATGCCCAAGCCTAAACTATTGATTATAAAAAGGTAATTTTTTAAGTTTGGATTCTTTTTTATTTCTTTGGGAATCAATCGGAAAAAATCAAAGATATTTTTTTTATAAATACTTTTGGAATGAATTTCACGCAAATTCCAAAAACCAAAGGTAGCTATCAATAAAAGAAGCCCTGCTACAAAAAATAATAGTGCAAAATTATTAGGATATTCTAATCTTTTTACCAAATCTCTAACTATTAAAGCAGAAAGAAAAACACCAATACTGTTAATTGTTTGTTTCAATGAAAAAAAGTGTTTCCTGCTTTCTTGTTTTATCGATTTTCCAAAAATATCATTATAAGAAATAGCAGAATAAGAACCACTTAAAGCAAAAATTGTTATCAGCACAAATATTGAAAGAATAATTGTATTTCCATCCAGATTTGCAGATTTGTAAAAAAGCAACGCAAGTAAAATTAAAGAAACAACCCTTATGTTTATTCCAATAAGTAAATATTTTTTCTTGAATGTCTTTTTAGAAATATCAGATGCAAAAATTAATTGAAATATTTTTGTGCCACCTAACATGATGGCAGTCAACAGTCCCAGATGCATTGGCGTTCCTCCTGCTTTGATAAGCATAGAAGGAATAATTGTGTCAATATCCATAAAATTGGAAGCCAAGGCTAAAAATATTGAATGCCACAAAAAACTCTTAAAGTTTATTTCCGATCGTTTTGCTGATATTTGCATAGATTGCAAATTTATTCTTTTAAAGAATAAAGGAAACAAAAACTTTAACTTTACCGCTTATACCGAAAGGTTATCATAGCTTGTACCGAAATTTTGCAGTACAAGCTATGCTAATCCATTGGCATAATACTAGTTTCTTCTTAATTAATTTGATGACGGTTTAGTATTACCTCCTATAATAGTCAAGAACAGTCCACAGTCGGCAGTCTTCAGTCAGCATTCAAAAACAGTCAACAATTCACAGTCAAATTCCAAACAAACAAAAAGAAGTACTTAAAGTGCCTAGAGTGCCTAAAGTACTTAAAGTAATGTGTTACGAATAAACAACTTAATGACAATTAAATGACAGCGAAGCAAATGACCACTAA